>CAIQKV010000121.1 GCA_903872505.1 uncultured Opitutia bacterium | reverse complement strand
GTGTGCCCGGGGCATCCGGTGGTGATCGCGGATGGCGCCGACGCTACCAACTCCGGCGGCGGCGGGGACAGTGTTCATCTGTTGAAGGAGATGATCGGCCGGCGCATTCCCGGCGGGGCGCTGACCATCATGGTCGATCCGCCGGCCGTGGCGCACGCGCACGCGGCCGGCCCGGGCGGCGCGTTTGACTTCGCAGTGGGCGGCAAGCGGGACCACGTTTTCTCCTCGCCCCTGGCCATCCGTGGCCAGGTGGCGGCGCTGAACGCCAAGGCCGCCTACACGTTGACCGGCCACGGGGGCAACAACCTCAAGATCAACATGGGGCGCGCGGCGGTCGTCCGGGTGGCCGATGTCACGCTGCTGCTGGTCGAATGTCCGGGACCGGGGAGCACGCCGCTGATGTATCGCTGCGTGGGGCTGGAACCGAAGGACTTCAAGGTCGTCATCGTCAAATCTCCCGCGGGCTTCCGCGCCGAGTTTGCGCCCTTTGCCGCGGACATCATCCTCTCCGACTGCCCCGGCTGCGCGTCGTCGCGTTTTGCGGAATTGCCCTACCGGAAAATCAACCGGCCGCTCTGGCCCTTGGACCAGATCGACGACTGGCGCAAAGTTGATTGGATAAAAGGCGGCTGACGCCATCATCCCGCCCATGCCCACGCTCCAGAGCCAGTACGACAAGGCGCGAAAGGTCCTGCCGGGCGGCGTCAACTCCTCCGTCCGGCTCAACCGGGCCCTGGGGACGCCCTTCTACGTGTCGCGCGCCCGCGGCTCCCGGGTCTGGAGCATCGAGGGCCGCGAATTCATTGACATGTGCTGCGCCCATGGCGCGGCCTTGCTCGGGCACGCCCATCCGGCGGTCGAGCGGGCGCTCCACCGGGCCGTCGAGGTGGGCCTGGCGCATTCCTTCGAGACGGAATACCACGAGGAGCTGGCGCGGAAGCTGTGCGCCTGCGTCCCTTGCGCCGAGCGGATCCGGTTTTGCTCCTCCGGCACGGAGGCCACGCTGCATCTGATCCGGGCGTGCCGGGCCTTCACCGGCCGGGACAAGATCATCCGCGTGGAAGGGCATTTTCACGGGTATCACGAACTCATCTACATCGGAGGGCACCCACCGGCGTCCTGCACGGAAAACCGGACGCATCCCTATCTGGAGTCGCCGGGGATTCCCGCGGCCTTCGCCGATTTCATCATTCCCATCCCCTTCAACGATGTGGACGCCCTGGCCCGCGCCATCGCCGAGCACGGGCGGGAAACGGCGATGGTGATCCTGGAGCCGATCAACTACAATTCCGGCGGCATCCAGCCCCGGCCGGGATATCTGGAGGCGGTCCGTCGTTTGACCAAGGACGCCGGCATCGTGCTGTTTTTTGATGAGATCCAGTCGGCGTTCAAGAAGTCGCCGGGCGGGGCGCAGCACGATCTGGGCGTGACCCCCGATGTCTGCACGATTGGCAAGGCGATCGGGGGCGGGCTGCCGCTGTCGGCGTTTTGCGGCCGGGCCGACATCATGGATTTGTTTCAGCCGGCCGGCCCCGTCCAGCACAGCGGCACCTTCAATGCCCACCTGATTCCGGTCCTGGCCGGGCTGGCCTTCCTCGAGGAGGCGGCCAAGCCGGATTTCTATCCCCGGCTGCAGCAGCTGGAAAACCTGTTCCATGGCGGGGTGGATCAAATCATCGCCCGGCACGACCTGGGCATGATCGTGCCGCGCCATGGGGCCCGGTTCAACATCCTGCTGGGGCGGAGGACGCCGGCGGAGCGCTACGAGGACACCTTTTGCCACGACCGGGCCGTCATGCTGAAAATCATCAAGGCGTGCTACGACCGCGGCGTCTATTTTCACGATTACGGCGGTGGCCCGGCGCATCACGGCTACTCGATCCAGCACACTCCCGAGGATATCGGGCGGGTCCTGGACGTGCTGGACGAGGTGCTGGGTCAGTTGAAGGACGTGCTCAGATAATTCGCGCAGTCACCAAACCAAAATGGAAAATCCGACTTGGCTAACCGGGAAACGCATCATCGTCACAGGCGGCGGGACGGGCATCGGGCAGGGGATCGCCCTGCGGCTCGCCGGCGAAGGCGCCCGTGTCTGCTTCAGCTATCATGCCAGCGGCAAGGGCGCCGCCGAGACCCTGCGCCGCATCCAGGAAGGCGGCGGCAAAGCCTCGGCGTTTCCCGCCGACCTGGAGCGGATGGATGAAGGCGTGCGGATGGTCGAGCGCGCCATCGCGGAGATGGGCGGGGTGGATGCATTGATCTGCAATGCGGGACCGACGATCGCCCGGCCCTTCCTCGAGGTGGCGCCGGCCGATTGGGACCGCACCCACAACATTCACCTGAAGACGGCGTTCTTCTGTGCGCAGGCGGCGGTGCGGAGCATGCAGCATACCGGCCGGGGGCGGATCATCTTCATTGGCTCGGTCCATGGCCGGGCCTCCATGCCGCGCTACGGCCCGTATGCGGCGGCCAAGGGCGGGCTGGAGGGACTGACCCGGCAGATGGCGATCGAACTGGCCCCCCTCAAAATCACGGTGAACTGTGTCGCGCCGGGGCTGATCGAGGTCGAGTCCTACGCCCGGGACTATCCCGATTATCGGCGCGAGGCGGCCGCCCGCCAGGTTCCGATTGGGCGCGTGGGCTTTCCCGATGACGTCGCCGCCCTGGTCGCGTTCCTGACGTCCGACCAGTCGGATTTCATCACCGGACAGACCATGGTCATCGACGGCGGACAGCTGGCGCGGCTGGCCCTGCAAAGCTCGGAGGGTTAGCACCGCGCTGCGGGCTTGCCGGGCATTCCGGTCGCGGCCAAGTTCCCTCCCATGCCAAGGGTGGCACAGGCGGGTGGCGTGGCGGAAATCCAGGGCCTCTACGGGCCGTTTTCATTTCCGGAAAAGCTGCTGCAGAAAATCTGGCTGCAGGGCGACTTCGACAGGTCGGGGGCGCGCACCACCGATGGACGCGGCGTGCAGGTGCGGCATCCGGGCAAGTGGAATCTGCTCGGCGGTCCCGACTTCAAGGGCGCGCGGCTCCGCTTCGGCGACGGGCCGGACATCACGGGCGACGTGGAACTGCACCTGAACGCCGAGGACTGGGCGGCGCACCGCCACGCGCAGGACCGCGCGTACGATGGCGTGGTGCTGCATGCCGTGCTTTTCCCGCCCGAGGCCGGGCAGGTGACGCGGGGCGCGGGCGGCCGCGAGATTCCCGTGCTCGTGCTGCTGCCACTGCTGCATCACGACCTCGAGGAGTTTGCGGCCGAGGACGCCGTCGAGGCGCTGGCCAACCGGCCGGCCTCCCGCGTGCAGGAGGAACTCGGTGCGCTGGGGCCCGCGGAATTGCTGGCGCTGCTGCGGACCTGCGCGGAACAGCGCTGGCGGCAGAAGGTGCATTTCGCGCGCCTGCGGGTGCAGCGGCTCGGCTGGGCGGCGGCGTGCCAGCATGCGGCACTGGAAATTCTCGGCTACCGTTTCAATCGCGCGCCGATGCTGCGGATCGCGGCGGCCCGGCCGCTGGGCGAGTGGGCGGGGGGAGCGGTCGATCCCGAGGCGGCCTACGCCGCGGAAGCGGGCGGGTGGAGCCTGCAGGGCGTCCGCCCCGCCAATCATCCGCTCAGCCGGCTCCGCCAATATGCCACGTGGATCCGCGCGTATGCGGATTGGCCGGCGCAGTTGGCTGCATGGCGCCGGATTCTGCCGGCGGTTGATCCGGCACAGCCCACCGCGTCCGCCCGCCGCCAACATCACTTCGCGGCGCTGCGGGAAGAGCTGGCCACGAGAGTCGGCGCGGGCGCGGTGGGCGGCACGCGGTTCGACAACCTCGTCTGCGACGGATTCCTGCCACTGCTGGCCGCGGAGGCCGGTGACGACCTGGGCGGGCTGTGGTTTCACTGGTTTCCGGGCGACCTGCCGCCGAGGTTCACCCGGGTGCTGCGGGGCCTGGGCGTGACCGGGGGCCGCGGCCAGCCCGCCTGCCATGGCCTCGGGCAGGGCCTGCTCGGCTGGCTGCTCGAGCGCGAACGGGAGGAATCGGCCGGAGGCGGGCGCGGGGGCTTGACAAAAATTGCCCCTGACGGGTAGTTTCACCAACTCGATAACACTCACTCTTCAAAAAGTGGGCCCTGTGGCCCGCTTTTTTTTTCCCATCACACCAACCCTATGAGCAGCGAAATTCTTTCCGTCCTCGAATACATGGAGAAGGAAAAGGGTATTCCCCGTGCCGACATGATCGCCACGATTGCGAATGCGTTGAAAACCGCAGCGCAAAAGGGCGTTAACTCCGGCCAGGAGCTGAAGATAGACATCAATCCCAAGAACGGCCAGCTCCACGCCTGGTCGCTGCTCAAGGTGGTCGATTCCGTCAGCAACCCGAAGACCGAGATCCACATCGAAAAGGCGCACCTGGTGAAGCCGGATGCGCTCCTTGGCGAGTTCATCGAGAAGGAGATCGATCCCTCGACCCTCGGCCGCATCGCCGCGCAGACGGCGCGCCAGGCCGTCATGCAGCGGCTGCGGCAGTTCGAGAAGGACCGCATTTACGACGATTTCAAGGACCAGGTCGGCAACATCGTCACCGGCACCGTGCGCCGGCGTGAGCGCAACGACCTGTATGTCGACCTCGGCAAGGCCGAGGCCGTCATGCCCGGCAAGGAGCAGGTCCCCGGCGAGGAATACCAGCCGGGCGAGCGCATCCGCTGCCTGCTGCTGTCGATCGACTCCACCCCGCGCGGCCCGGAGATCATCCTCACCCGCGCCAGCCCGAAGTTCGTCCGCCGCCTGTTCGAGCTCGAGGTCACCGAGATCGCCGACGGCACGGTGAAGATCGAGGCGTTTGCGCGCGAGCCCGGCTACCGCACCAAGATCGCCGTCACCAGCGGCGACCCGAAGGTGGACCCGGTCGGCGCGTGCGTCGGCGCCCGCGGCGCCCGCGTGAAGACCATCGTCCGCGAACTCGGCGGCGAGAAGATCGACATCATCCGCTACTTTGCCGACCCGAAGGAAATGATCATCGAGGCGTTCAAGCCGGCCGTGCCGCGCGAGATCACGATCGACGACAAGAATCACCGCATCGTGCTCAAGGTGGCGACGGACGACCTCGCCATCGCCATCGGCCGCAAGGGCCAGAACGCCCGGCTCACCTCCCGCCTCATCGGCTGGCGCCTCGACATCGAGGAGTTCCACGCCGTGGGCGACGATCCCCGCGGCAACGCCGTGGCGCTGCTGTTCAAGACCTATGAATTCGACGCCGCCCTGGCCGGCCGCCTCGTGGACATGGGCATCAATTCCCCGGCCGCGTTCGAGGGCGTCGAGACCGACGACCTCGTGGGCGCCGGCTTCACCGCCGAGGAAGCCACGGCCATCATTGCGCGCGTCGCGCAGAAATAACCCCGACGCCACCCGCCCGACCAACTGATGAGCATCCGCATCCACGAACTCGCCAAGCGCCACAACATGGAGGGCAAGGACATGCTGTCCCTGCTCAAGGAGCGCGGCTATGTTTCGGCGGACACGAAGTCGGTCTCGAGCACGGTCAGCAAGATTTACGAGCAGGAGATCGACCAGGAGTTCGCCGCGAAGGCGGCCGCGAAGCCGGTCGAGGCCAAGCCGGCCGCCCCGGTGGCGGCCCCGGTCGCGGAGGCGCCCAAGCTGCGGATGCCTGCCGGGGTGTTCGTCAAGTCGGCCCAGGATATTGTCCGGG
>CAIQKV010000120.1 GCA_903872505.1 uncultured Opitutia bacterium | reverse complement strand
GTGCCGCCGCCGTGCCCGCCGAAGGCGCGGCTGCCGTGCCCGGTGCCGCCGTCCCCGCCGCGGGCGACGCGAAGGCCGCCCCTGGCGCCGCCGCCCCCGCGGCCGGCGACAAGAAGGCTCCCGCCCCCGCCGGTGCCGCCAAGGCCGCGGCTGGTGCCGCCGCCGCCAAGCCGGCGACTCCGCCCGCCAAGAAGTAAGTTTTCCCGTCCCGTCCGCCGCTTGACCGCGGCGGGCGGGGCGATTGTTCTTTGAGTCATGTCCATCACGCTCGTTGCCGGGCTCGGCAACCCGGGCCGCGATTACGAAAAAACCCGCCATAACCTTGGCTGGGTCGTGGTCGAGGCCCTGGCCAAGAAACACGGCCTGACGTGGAAGCCCCAGCCGCAGTTTGAGGCGGAGGTCGCCCGCTGGGACGCCGCGCCGGGCCGCACCTGCTATCTCGCCAAGCCGCTGACGTTCATGAACGACAGCGGCCGCGCCCTCGGGGCGCTGGCGCGGTTCTACCGGGTGCCGGTTGCCTCGGTCGTGGCCGTCTACGACGACCTCACGATCGACCTCGGCCTCGTCAAGGTCTCCGTCACCGGCAGCGCCGGCGGGCACAATGGCGTGGCCAGCCTGCTCGAGCACCTCGGCGACGGCTTTGTCCGCTACCGCCTGGGCATCGGCCCGAAAGAGCCGCCGCAGATGGATCTCAAGGACTTCGTCCTCGGAAAGTTCACCCCCGACCAGCACATTCTCCTCACTCAACATCTCGACCCATACCTTTCAGGCCTCGACCTGCTGCTTTCCCGCGGCACCGAGGTCGCCATGAACCAGCTCAATCGCAGAGAACCAAAATGAACCCGACCAAACGCAACTACCGCGCGACCTTCATCCTCGATAACCGCGGCAAGGAAGACTCCATCGAACAGATCATCGAAGGGGTGAAGAAAGAGATCGCCGCCGTACAGGGCGATGTCACCGCCGTGGAAAACATCGGCAAGAAGGACTTCGTGCGCGTCACCGACCGCAAGTTCACCGGCGCGACCTACGTGCACATCAATTTCTCCGCTCCGGCCGACGGCCCCAGCCATCTCAAGGAGCGCCTCCGCCTCAACAGCAGCGTCTACCGCACCTTCGTCCAGTCCGCCTGACGGCCCGGACGCCTGCGCTTCCCCCATGGCTTACCTCAACAAAGTCTTCCTCATCGGCAACCTCACGCGCGACCCCGAACTGCGGGTCACGCCCAAGGGCACGGCCATCTGCCAGTTTGGCATCGCGGTCAACCGCCAGTTCAAGGACGAGTCCGGCGCCACCCGCGACGAGACGACGTTTGTCGACATCGAGGCCTGGGGCAAGCAGGGTGAACTCGTCTCGAAATACCTCACCAAGGGCAGCCTCGCGATGGTCGAAGGCCGCCTGAAGCTCGACCAGTGGGAGGACAAGACCAGCGGCCAGAAGCGCAGCAAGATCAAGGTCGTCCTCGACAACGTGCAATTTCTCTCCACCCGCGGTGCGGGTGGAGGCGGCGGCGGGGCCGCGGCCGCGCCCGCCGAGGGCGTCGACCAGACCACGCCCGAGCGTCACGCCCCCCCGCCGCGCAGCGGCGCGGCCAAGCCGCCGGCGGCGGAAAACCTCGACGAGGATGTGCCGTTTTGATCCGGCCACTCCCGCGTAACTGTCCCGAAATTTTTTAACCCACCAGTCCCATGGCCAACAGCAATATTCTCCTCGTCAAACCCGTCGACGGTCTCGGCGGCGAAGGCGACCAAGTCAAAGTCCGCGCCGGCTACGCCCGCAACTACCTCCTGCCCCGCGGCATCGCGGTGCCGCTCACCGGCGCCAACCGCAAGCAGGTCGAGGCGCTCAAGAAGCGCCGCGCCCTCCGCGAGGCCCAGGAGCTGACCGGCGCGCAGGAACTCGCCGGCAAGCTCGAGAAGACCGCGCTGGCCTTCGCCGTGAAGACGGGCGAGGGCGGCCGGATGTTCGGCGCCATCACCGCCACGGACATCCACGACAAGCTCACCGCCACCGGCCTCGTGATCGAGAAGCGCCGCGTCCTCCTCCACACGCCGGTCAAGACGATCGGCAAGCACACGGTGAAGGTGAAGCTGCACCCCGAGATCACCGTCGAGCTCAACTTCGACGTCGTCTCGGAGAACCCGATTGTCCCGGCCGCCGAGGAGAAGAAATAACCCGGCGACCATTACCCCGAGGGCCGCGTCGCGAGACGCGGCCTTCGTGCTTTTTGCGAACATCTTGTTGAAAACCCGTTGTTGCCGCCCCGCCGCCGTCGCCCCTGACTTGACCGCCTGCCATGGCTGAAGCCAACGCGCCCATTCCCCGCCGTCCCGAGACCCCCACGGCCGTCGTGGGCCGCACCCCGCCGCACAGCGTCGAGGCCGAGGAATACCTGCTGTCGTGCTGCCTGCTGGACGGCTCCGACACGATCGCCCGCTGCCTCGAGGCCAAGCTGCCCAGCGCCGCATTCTATTCGTCCGCCAACCGGCTCATCTTTGAGAAGCTGTGCGAGCTGTATCAGAAGAACCCGCCGGTGGACGTCGCGATCCTGGCCGAGGAACTGAAGACGTCCCGCCAGCTCGACAGCATCGGCGGCTTTGCCTACCTGGCGCAGATCAGCGCCCGCATCCCGACGACGGCGCAGGCCCAGTACTTCATCGACAAGGTGCGTGAGCTCTACCTGCTGCGCGAACTGATCAAGGTCGCGACCGGCGCGGTGGAGGATTGCTACAGCTACCAGGGCGGGCTGGAGGAGTTCATCGACAAGGTGGAGCAGGACGTCTTCCGCGTGACGCAGGATCGCGTGTCCGACGCGGCGCAGGCGATGAAGGAACCCACGCATGAGGCCATGACCGTCATCAACAAGATGATGATGAAGAAGGGCGAGCTCACCGGCGTACCCTCCGGCTTCAAGGACCTCGATACGCTGACGTGGGGCTTCCAGCGCGCGGAGATGATCGTCCTCGCGGCCCGGCCCTCGATGGGCAAGACCTCGCTGGCGTTGAACATCGCCGAGGCGGCCGCCCTGCCGCGGAAGGGTGAACCCGTCGCCACCCTGATCTTTTCGCTGGAAATGAGCGCCGCCCAGCTGGCGCTGCGCATGCTGTGCTCCCGCGCCAAGGTGAACATGAAGCTCCTGCGCGAGGGCCTGCTCTCGAAGAACGGCTCCGAGCAGGCCGAGCTGATGGAGGCGGCCGACCAGTTCTCCAAGTCGCCGCTGTTCATCGACGATTCGAGCCACCTTTCGATCATGGAACTGCGGGCGAAGGCCCGCCGGGTGCATTCCCGGCACAAACTTGGCCTGATCATCGTCGATTACCTGCAGTTGCTCAGCCCGACCGATCCCCGGGTGCCGCGGGAACAGCAGGTGGCCGAGGCTTCGCGCGGATTAAAGGCGCTGGCGAAGGAACTCAGCCTCCCCGTGCTTGTATTAAGCCAGTTGAACCGCTCATCCGAAAAGGAGAACCGCACGCCCCGGCTGGCCGACTTGCGCGAATCCGGCTCGATTGAGCAAGACGCCGATGTTGTGTTGATGCTCGCCCGCCCCAAAGATGCTGATGAAAAATTCCAAGTCGCCACGGACTCGGCCGAGTTAATCGTTGCCAAGCAGCGAAATGGCCCGGTAGGAGAACTGAAGCTCACTTTCCTTAGAGATATTACCCGCTTTGAAAACTTTACTCAGTAACCCGCTGCGGTGGGTCACCGGCTCATCCCTTGCCATTGGCCTAATCCTTGCCGCGTGCGGGACACCGGCCTTGGCGCAATCTGCCGCCCAGGCCCCGGGCCGGAGCCAGCAACCGGGCACCCCCGTTTTCAAAGTGGGCACGGTGAAGGTCAAATTCATCGGCACAGCCGTTGTCAATGAACAGGTTGTGCGGGCGAACATGCAGGTGCGCGAAGGGTCCGAGCTCGACTCCTCGATGATCGACCGCGACATCCGGTCGCTCTACAAGACCGGCCTGTTTGAACTAATCGAGATCAAGCAGGAGCCGGTGAACGAGACCACGCTCAACCTGGTGGTCGAGCTCACGTCCAAGTTTCGCGTGCTGACCGTCCGGTACGAGGGCAACACGAAGATCAAGTCCAGCAAACTCGAAAAGGAGATCAAGACCAAGCCCAACACCGCGCTGGACGAGCGCCAGGTGAAGGACGACGCGGAGAAAATCCGGCAGTACTACCAGAAAGCCGGCTACAACCAAGTTTCGGTCAATTACGCCATCGAGCGCAACCGCGCCACAAGTTTCGGCACCGTGATCTTCAAGATCAAGGAGGGGCCGAAGGTGCGCATCCAGCTGATCAAGTTTGCGGGTAACGCCCACGTGAAGCCCAAGAAACTCCTCGGGGAGATGGAGACCGGGAAATGGACCTGGTTTTCCTGGCTGACCGACACGGGGGTCTTCAAGGACGACCAGTTTGACGACGACCTGGAGAAGGTGCGCGATTTCTACCGGGAGCAGGGCTTTCTGGACGTGGAAATCGCGCCGGAAAAGATCGCCTTCGATTATCCCAAGCCCAACCGCCTGATCATCACCATCACGGTCAGCGAGGGGCGGCGGTACCGGGTGGGGGACATCTCCATCATCGGCAGCAAGCTGCACCCCGAGGCGCTGCTCAAGCGCATCCTCCGCCAGAAAAGCGGGGCGATTTTCAGCCCGTCAAAAATCGACAAGGACCGGGAGCGGCTGGAGGAGTTCTACGGCCGGGACGGCCACCTTGACACCCAGGTCCAGCTCACTCGCAAGTCGAACATCACCACCGGCAACATCGACCTCGTGTATCAGGTGAAGGAGAGCGAAAAGTTCACCGTCGAGTCGATCGTCATCGAGGGCAACACCAAGTCCAAGAGCACGGTCATCCTGCGTGAACTCACCCTGGGCCCCGGCGACGTGTTCAACACCGTGAGCATGAAGATCAGCCGGCTGCGGCTCGAGAACACACGCTTCTTTGACGATGTGAACGTCACGGCGCAGGACACCAACATCCCGGGCCGGCGCAACCTGCGCATCGCCGTCAAGGAAGGGCGCACCGGCAACCTGACCTTCGGCGCCGGTTTCAGCTCGCTGGACCGGCTCAGCGTATTCGCCGAGGTGTCGCAGACCAACTTCGACCTCTTCAACCGCCGCTCCCTGTTTCAGGGTGATGGGCAGAAGTTCCGCCTCCGCCTGCAACTCGGGCAGCAGTCGAACGAAGCCATCCTCACCTTTGAGGAACCGTGGTTGTTCCAGCGGGAGCTGGCGCTTGGATTCAGCATCTTCCACACCAGCAACGACTACAACAGCCAGTATTACCGCGAGACGGATGAGGGCGGGACGATCTACCTTCGCAAACGGCTCTTCGAGTTGGTCGAAGGCACCCTGGCGTACAACTACGACATCATCACGATCGACAACATCACCGCCGCCGCCAACTCGACCATCACGTCGCAGGCGGGCAAGAATACGATCTCGAAGATCTCGTTCACCACGGTGCGCGACACCCGCGACAAGATCATCAACACCACCCAGGGCAATTATCTGTCCGCCAGCATTGCCCTGGCGGGCGGCCCGCTGGGGGGCGGGGAGGACAACTACCGGCTCGAAGTGCGGAGTTCACAATTCTTCGAGGTGTCGGAATTCCAGACGCAGGTGATCAGCCTCCTCGGCCGCGGCGGCGTCATCGAGCGGTTCGGCAACAGCACGACCGTTCCGTACTACTCGACCTTCTACCTCGGCGGTCCGACCGACATGCGCGGTTTCGAATACCACGACGTCAGTCCTCGGGTTCCGGGCACGAACATCCCCGTCGGCGGCAAGACCTACGGCTTCCTCAGCCTGGAGTACCAGTTCGATATCGTGAGTCCGGTCCGGTTCGCGGTCTTCTACGATGCCGGTTTCGTGAACGTGAACGCGTATGACTTCAGCCCGGCTCATTACAACGACGACTGGGGCGTCGGGCTGCATCTTTTTGTCGCCGGTTCACCGCTCGCCCTCGACCTCGGCTTTCCCATCACCCACGACAAGTACAACAAGAAGGGCAGCCAGTTTAATTTTTCCTTTGGCACCCGTTATTGATTCGTCCTAACTGAACCCCCCATCGCTTCACCCACCCATCCATGAAAAAATCCATCCAAACCCTGTTCGCCCTGTCGGCCTTTGGCGCGGCGGCCCTCTTTGCACACGCCCAGCCTGAGCCGAAGATCCTCGTGGTCGACCTGGCCAAGCTGTACGAGAGCCACTACAAGACCGAGGAACAACTCGCCAAGCTGCGCGGCGACGAGCAGAAGGCCCAGGAGGAGCTCGACCGCCTCAACCGGGAGGGCAATGCCCTGGTCGCGCGGTACAAGGAGCTGGAGGAACAGTCGAACAACCCCGTGGCGGCGCCCGAGGCCAAGGACAAGGCCAAGGGTGAGGCCCAGCGGGTGCTGGAGGATATCCGCCGGAAGCAGACCGAGGTGCAGACCTTCCAGCAGAACACCCGCAATTCCCTGCAGCAGCGCGTCAAGACCTTCCACGACCTCATGTTCGAGGAAATCAGCAAGATCTCCGTGGACGTGTCCAAGCGGAAAGGTGCGACCATCCTGATCGACAAGTCCGGCATGACGCTCAACGGCGTCTCGAATATCGTGTATTCCGATGCCGCCTACGACATCACGGACGAGGTCCTCAAGGAGATTAACAAGGATCGTCCGGCCCCGACCGCCGCCCCCGCGGCGGCCCCGGCACCCGCGGCCGCCGCGCCGGCCGAAAGCGGCAACGACTCGCCGAAGATCACGCTGCCTGGCGTGACGCCGGCCAAGCGGCCGTAATCACCGGCCAGTCGCATTTTGTTTCCAACCCCCCGTTCCTGCCCGGAACGGGGGGTTTGTTTTGAGGCATTGCACCACGCGCCCAAAAATCCCACGCTGAAGTCATGCAGGTTTCATTCACCTCCGCGGATCTCCTGGCCATCACGCAGCCGAAAGAGGCGCGCGGCACCACCACCGAGACGGTGCGCGGCATCGCCTCCCTGGGTACCGCCGGGCCGGGGGAGCTGTCCTTTCTCGGGAATTCCAAGTACCGGAGTGAGGTGGCGGCGACCCGTGCCTCGGTCGTCTTGCTCCCGCCGGATTACGACGGGGCGCCGCGGGCCAACCAGCTCTTCCTCCTCGTGGACAATCCCTCGGTGGCGCTGGCCCGCCTTTGCTCCCGCATTGAGCAGTTGCTCTGGCCCAAGCCGGCGCCCGGCATCCATTCTTCGGCCCAGGTCGCCCCGGGGGCAAAAGTGGCCGCCTCGGCCACGGTGGGCCCGCTCTGCATCATCGAGGATGGCGCAGTCGTGGGTGAGCGCACGCACCTGCAGGGGCAGGTTTTTGTCGGGCGCGGGGCGCAGATCGGGGATGATTGCTGGCTCATGCCCGGCGTCATCCTGGCGGCCGAGTGCATCCTCCGGAACCGCGTGCGACTTCAGCCCGGGGTCGTTGTGGGCTCCGACGGCTTCGGCTACGAGTTTGTCGGCGGCCGGCACGAGAAAACCCCGCAGGTCGGGATTGTGCTGATCGAGGACGACGTGGAAATCGGGGCCAACAGCACGCTGGACCGGGCCCGCTTTAGTCGGACCGTGGTTGGGGAGGGCACCAAGATCGACAATCTCGTGCAAGTGGCACATAATGTGACCATTGGGCGGCACGTGATTCTTTGCGCCCAGGTCGGAATCTGCGGCAGCACGACCTTTGGCGATTACGCGGTGGTGGGCGGCCAGGCCGGGATCGGCGGCCACCTCAGCATCGGCAGCAAGGCCAAGATCGGCGGCCAGGCCGGGGTGAACTTCGATGTCGAACCCGGCACTTATGTGAACGGCACTCCCGGCATTCCCTACATGCTGGGCCAGCGCCTCCACGTGCTCCATCGCCGGCTGCCCGAGCTCTTCAAGCGGGTCGATGAGCTGGAGAAATTACAGGCGGGCCGCTAGAAAAGACTTCCGCCCCGGACGGTTCGCCCCCAGCGTGCGCGCATGAGCGAATCGCGGCTGAAAATTTTTTCCGGCAACTCCAACCGCCCGCTGGCGGAGGAAATCTGCGCTTCCATCGGCATGCCGCTGGGCGAGGCCACCGTCACCAGTTTCCCCGACGGCGAGTCCTTCGTGAAGATCAACGAGAATGTCCGTGGGCATGATGTCTACATCATCCAGTCGACCTGCCCGCCGACGAACCATCACCTGATGGAGCTGCTCATCATGATCGACGCCGCCCGCCGCGCCTCGGCGCAGCGCATCACCGCCGTCATCCCGTTCTACGGCTACGCCCGCCAGGACCGCAAGGACCAGCCCCGCGTGCCGATCACCGCCAAGTTGGTGGCCAATCTCCTCGTGGCCGCGGGCGCTACCCGCATCCTGACGATGGACCTGCACAGCCAGCAGATCCAGGGCTTCTTCGACATTCCCGTCGACCACCTCTTCGCCTCGCCCGTGTTTTTCGAATATCTGAGCAAGCAAAAGCGGGAGCGGACGCTGGTCGTGTGCTCGCCCGACGTCGGCGGCATGAAGATGGCGTCGGCCTACGCGGACACGATGGGCGCGGCGCTCGCCCTCGTGGCCAAGAAGCGCAAGAGCGCGACCACCGTGGAGGCCATGAGCGTGGTCGGCGAGGTCGCGGGCTGCGACGTCCTGCTGGTGGACGACATCACCGAGACCGCCGGCACCCTGATGGCCGCCGCCAAGATCCTCCGGGAGCACGGTGCGGCCCGGATCACGGCGGCGGTGAGCCACTGCATCCTCAACGAGGTCGCGGTGGAACGCCTCAAGTCCGGGTTCATCGACGAACTGATCACCACCAACTCGACGCCGATTGAGACTCACGGCCTCCCGATCAAGGTGCTCAGCATCGCCAAGCTGCTCGGCCAGGCGATCGTCCGGATCAACGGCAACGAGAGCGTGACGGGCCTGTTTCGGATCAAGGGCTTTTGACCGGCCGCCGAGCGGCCCCGGGGCAGTCCGGACCGTCCCTTCCCGCAGTCAGGCAGGATGACCCCCAGCCGGGTGTTGCGCGGGGGAACAAGTATGCCTAACCAATTGTCGCCCATGTTTCCCATGAAATCCAAGTTTCTCCCCTCGGTGCTCGCAATCGCTGTGGTATTCGGGGCCTGCAGCCTCGGCTTGAACGCCAAGGACGTCGTCCTCGCCAAGAAGCCCACGCTTCACGTCGACCGCAGTCCGGTCAGCGACGGCAAATCGCCCGTGGTGGCCAGCTATGCCGACGTGGTCGAGCCGGTGCAAAAGGCGGTCGTTTCGGTTTATTCGAAGAAAATCGTCCGGGAACGGGTCGCCATCAATCCCCTCATGCGCCAGTTTTTCGGCGATATCCCCGACCAGGAGCGCGAGCACAAGGAGGAAGGCCTCGGCTCCGGCGTCATCATCTCCGCGGACGGCTATATCCTGACCAACAACCACGTCGTCGAGGGAGCGGACGAGCTGAAGGTCAGCCTGCCTGACGACCGCGAGTACATTGCCAAGGTCATCGGCAGCGATCCGAAGACCGACGTGGCGGTCATCAAGATCGAGGCGGATCATCTGCCCACCCTGACCCTCGCCGACAGCGACAAGCTCCGGGTGGGTGACGTGGTCTTCGCCGTGGGCAACCCGCTCGGCGTCGGCCAGACCGTCACCTCGGGCATTGTCTCGGCCAAGGGCCGCAGCCAGCTCGGCTTGCTCGAGGGCGGCTATGAGAGCTTCATCCAGACCGACGCGGCCATCAACATGGGCAATTCCGGCGGCGCGCTTGTCGACGCCAAGGGCCGGCTGGTGGGCATCAACAGCGCCATCATTTCCACGTCCAAGGGCAGCATCGGCATCGGGTTTGCCATCCCGATCAACCTGGCCGCCTCGGTGATGCAGAGCCTGATCGAGACCGGCACGGTGACCCGCGGATTCCTCGGGATCTCGGCCCAGGCGGTGCCATCGGAGGATGCGGAGGCGCTCGGCCTTGCCAAGGGCACGCGCGGCGTCCTGATCCTGGAGGTCACGCCCGGCGCACCGGCGGACAAGGCCGGGCTCAAGCGCGGCGACGTGGTGCTGAGCATCGAGGGCAAGGGCGTGACGTCATGGGAGGACCTGCGGCTCATCATCGCGGAAACGACCCCGGGCACGAAGGTGAAGCTCGCGGTCTCCCGCAATGGCAAGCCGCTCCTGGTGGAGGCCCTGCTGGCCAAGTACGACGAGAAGCCCGACGAACTCATCCCGGGCGTGAACGTCACGGCCCTCACGCCCGAGGTGCGCCGCCGGAACAACCTCCCGGCGCGGCTCAACGGGCTGATGGTCACCTCGGTGGCGGACGACTCGCCCTACCGCGACCAGCTGGTGCCCAACGTCCTGATTGTGCAGATTGACCGCGAGGACGCGACCGACCTCGCCTCGGCCAAGGCGGCGCTGAACCCGGGCCGCCACATGCTGTACGTCTTCTACCACGGCGGCATGCGCGTGGTCCGCCTCGACGTGGAGTGAGGCCCGGCGCGCAGGGAGGAAGGCCGGGGAGGCCTCAGCTTCCCGGCTTCTGGACCGGGATCTTGACGAGCCAGTCGGGGACCGCGTCCGCAGGGTAGGTGGGGAAGCTCAGCTCGAGCAGCGAGACCGTCGGCACATCGAACCGAGCGGCACCCGCGCTCCGGTCCACCAGCATCGCCACCGCCACGGGCGTGCCGCCGGCCCGGCGCACCAGCTCGAGGCACTCCAGGACGCGGCCGCCGCGCGTGACCACATCCTCGACGATCAGGACGCGTTCGCCGGGCGCAAAGGTGAACCCGCGCCGCAGCACGAGGACATTGTTTTCCTTCTCCGCAAAGATGTACCGGACCTTGGCCTGCCGCGCGACCTCCTGGCCGATCACCAGGCCGCCCATGGCGGGCGCAAGCACGGTCGCGAAGGGGTGGGCCTTCACCTTGGCCACGAGCAGCTCGGCCAGGCGCTCGACCGCGTCCATCCGCTGGCAGACCTGCGCGCATTGAAAATAATGGGCGCTGTGCAGGCCGGAGCGGAGCACGAAGTGCCCCTCCAGCAGGGCCCGGGTGCGGGTGAAGATGCCGAGGATTTCCGTCTGGTCAGGGGTCATGCCCCGACGCTGAGCGGTGCCCGGAGAAAAACAAAAACATTTTGCACCGGGCGCACCCGCCCCTTACGCTCCGCCCGCCGTGTCAAATTTAACCGTACCATTGGAAGACGAGCTCGGCGACGTGCTCGAGAAAGCCATGCGCCAGGCCGGCCTCCCGGAGGAGGCGCTGGCGGCGCTCACGGGCGTGCCGACGGCGAAGATCCACGACGCGATCGACTACCGCCCGGATTTGTCCTCGGCCGACCTGCAGCGGCTGGCGGCGGCCCTCGGGCTGAATGAGATCGGGCTGTGTGCGCTCGGCTGCGGCCAGTATCCGCTCCCCGAGGCCGCGGCGCTGCCGTTTTGCGTCTATCCGCTGCGCATGCGGCATGGCATCGGCTTTGCCAACGCCTACCTGGTGGCGGACTGCGGCTCGAGTCATGGCATCCTGTTCGACACGGGTCCCGGGATCGACGCACTTGCCGCGGAGTGGCCCGCCGCGATCAAGACGGTTGATGCGGTGTTCCTCACCCATGCGGAGCGGGAGCACACTGGCGGATTATGCGAGGTCGTGGCCCGCTTCGGGCTGCCGGCGGCTTTTTGTCCCGCGGGCGCCCGCGTGCCCTGCGGCCAGACGATGGGGGAGGGCGAACGGAAGAATTTCGACCGGTTTGAGGTGACGGCCCTGAGCACTCCCGGCCAGGTCTCGGCGCACAATTGCTACCTGGTTTCGGCGCCGTCGGCGCGGGCCGGCGGTTCGCTGCTGGTCTCGGGCGACCTGATCTTCGCCGGCTCGGTGGGTGGCGGGTATTTCAGCCACCGCGAACTTGCGACGCACCTGCGGCGCGTGCTCCAGGCCGTGCCGCCCCGGACGGTGATTGCCCCGGGGCACGGACCGCTGACCACGGTGGAAAACGAGCTGCGCTACAACCCGTTCCTCGCCTGAGGACCGCGGTCGCGCTTCGCCGGCGGTTCGGCCGCGGAGCCGCTCAATTGAGCAGCTTATCGTCCTGCAGCTTGGCCCTGATCACCTTGGCAACCTCCTGGACCGCCGCGGGCACGGAGCCGGGGTTGGCGGCGTCCTTGATTGTCTGGGTGGTGCCCGACCAGACCAGCTTCATGGTCTTGACGTCGTAAATGTTCACTTCGAGGGAGATGATCTTGTCCTGGTAGGTGGCGCGATTGCCATCGTCCAAGTAGTAGGCCGACACGTCGTAGACCGAGCCATAATAGCCGGAGAACGTCAGGTAATCCATCGGCAGCGTGCTGCTGCTGCCGGACATCACGCGGGTATCTCTGGCGGCGATCCGCAGGGTGATCACCCCGTCGAATTCATTGTCCTGGATCATCTTGATCACGGTCGCCTTGTTCTTGACGTCATCCAGGCCGGGCAGGAGTTCGCAGGAGGGCACGATTTTCACCCTCGTGGCAGAGTTCGCGACGGCCGACTCTGCCATCTTGCGGTTGAAGTTTCGGTTCGCGGCCAGCGCGATCACAACCATCTTGTTGAACTTCAATTTGGTGACGCCCGGTGCCGTCCAACTGCTCTTCAGGGTGGTGTCGGCGCAGCCGGCGAAGGCCAAGGCAGCCACGGCCAGCAACACCAGAAGACGGGAAGATATAGGGGTTTGATTCACCATAAATTGAAAACGAGTGGGATTTGTCCGGGCTGCGGGGTCAATACAGGAGATTTCCTGGCGGAGTGGAAGCAGGCCGGAAACCCGGGTGGCCGGGCCATGCACGCGGCGGTGCGGGAGTTTCTCGCGCCCGAGGTGATGGGACCGGGGCGGATCTGCCTCTGGGCTCCCGGCGAGGCGGCGGGGATCCCGGTGGCCTCCGACGAGGCGCTCTAACGCGGTGAAGGAATTCGGGCGGTATCGCTGAACGCGGAAACCGCGCGGGAGCCGGATCGTCCGGGCTACTTCGCCGCCACCTCGGCCTGTTTCCTGAGGGAGTCGATCATGCCCGGAAAAATGAAGCGGTGGAAGGGCAGGAAGAAGTACCAGTACAGGTACCCGGGAATGCCGTGCGGCTCGAAGAACGCGGTCTGCTCGACGCGGGAGCCCGCAGCGTCGGGCAGCACCTCAAACTGCAGCCAGGCGCGTCCGGGGAGTTTCATCTCGGCGCGCAGCCGGAGCAGGTGCGGGTCTTCGAGGGCCTCCACCCGCCAGAAATCCACCGGGTCGCCGATGCGCAATTCGCGGTGATGCCGGCGGCCCCGGCGCATGCCCACGCCTCCGATCATGCGATCCATGACGCCCCGCAACTGCCAGAGCGCGTTGCCCGCGGGCCAGCCCTGCTCACCGCCCAGCATGCAGATGGCCTCGAACACCCGGGCGGGGGCGGCCTTGACGCGCCGGCGGCGGCGATCGAGCAGCATGCCCTCGTGCGAGCCCAGCACGTCCGCCTCCGGTTGGTCGTGGGTGAGGCTCGACAGGCTGGAGGCCCAGGTGGTCTCCACGCTGTCCTCGGCCATGCGCTTCAGGGCGAGCTGGACGGCTTCGTCGTAGCCGGTGGGCTGCACGCGAAAGGTGTTCCGGGCCCGGTCGCTGCGCACCACGACCTCGGTCTGCAGGCTTTCCACCAGCGGCCGGGCGATGCCGGACGGAATCGGCGTCAGCAAGTCCACCCAACGGCTGCTGAGCCCGGGACTGCGGACGGGAAACGACAGGATGAAGCGCCGCAGGCCCCGGATGCGGGCGTAGCGCAGCATCATTTCCCGGTAGCTCAGGACGTCCTCCCCGCCGATTTCATAGATCCCCGCGGCAGCGGGGTGGTCCAGCGCCTCGCCCAGATATTCCATCATCGACCGGATGCCGATCGGCTGGCAGCGCGTGTTCAGGTCGATGGGGGCGATCATGACGGGCAGGCGCTCGATCAGATGCCGGATCATCTCGAAGCTGGCGCTACCGGAGCCCACGATCACGGCGGCGCGGAACTCGATCACCGGCACGCCGCCGGCGGCGAGGCAGCGGCCCACCTCCTGCCGGGAAATGAGGTGCTTGCTCCGCACCGTCGCGGGGTCGCCGAGCCCGCCGAGGTAGATGATGCGCCGGACGCCCGCCGCGGCCGCGGCCCGCCCGAAGGCCAGCGCCATCACGCGGTCGTGCTCCCGGAACGCCTCACCTGCCGCCATCGAGTGGACGAGATAGTAGGCGACCTCGATGCCTTGCAGCGCCCGGGCCGTGGCGGCGGGGTCTTCGAGATCACCCTGGACGATCTCCACGCCCGGCCAGGGATACCCCTCGAGGCGGCTGGGGTTCCGCGCGACGCAGCGCAGCCGGTGGCCTTTGGCCAGCAGGCGCGGCACGAGCCGCCCGCCGATGTAGCCTGTCGCGCCCGTGACCAGCACGCGCAATGGTTCCGCCGGGTTCATGCGCGCCGGAATCTGCGTGTCGCGAAAATCATGGTCTCGAGGCGCACAACGTGGCGCGCCCGCCGGCCATTGTCGAATCCTGCCATGGCCGGCGGCGCCGGGGCGGCGGCACTCGAACGTTGCCTCGCCGGAAACGGAATTTCATCCTTCCATCCCCCAACATGGACTTGGCGCACAACATCCCATGAAGACCGACGCGCACCTCGCGGCCACGCTTGCCGGGCGCAAGCGGCGCTGGGCCGATTTCTACGCGGGCCGGACCCGCTGCATGGTCCTGCTGGGCATCACGGACCCGAACCCGCCGGCGCGGCCGTGGCCGAACCCCGGCGAGCGGTCGGCGCGCATCGAGTGGGCGTGGAACATGTACCAGCGCGACCTCCGCCGCGTGCCAGTGATCGATGACGATTTCATCCCGTTCCTCGATCCGTTCACCGGCACCGAGATCTTCGCGGAGGCGTTCGGCTGCAAGGTGCACCGGCCCGCCGACAACATGCCCTTCGCCCTGCCGTTCGTCACCACCCCGGCGCAGGCCGATCGCATCCGGGTTCCGGCATTGGACTCGGCGCCGCTGGCCCTGCTGTTCTCGATCGCCGACGAACTCCGGCGCCGCGCCGGCCCCGCGGCGGTGATGCGGCTCGTGGACACGCAGAGCCCGATGGATATCGTCGCGCTGATCTGGGACAAGACGGAGCTCTTCACCGCGATGGTCGAGACCCCGGACGCGGTCAAGCAGCTCGCCGCCAAGGTGCACACGCTGTTCACGGCATTCCTCGACGAGTGGTTCCGCCGCTACGGCCGCGAGTTCATCGCGCACTTTCCCTACTACTACATGCCGCAGGGGCTGACGCTCTCGGAGGACGAGGTCGGGGCGGTGAGCCAGGGGATGTTCCGCGAGTTCTTCCTGCCCGAGCTCCAGGTGCTGTCGGACCGCTACGGCGGGCTCGGCATGCACTGCTGCGCCAACTCCCGGCACCAGTGGGAGAACTTCAAGAAAATCCGCAACCTGCGCATGCTGAACATCTGCCAGCCGCCCGACGTGACCAAGGACGCCTACCGCGCGTTTGCGGACGTCTGCGGTCAGCACCATGGCTTCTGGGATGCCAGTGTCCCGCCGTGGGAATGGCCGAAGGCGCTGCCGCCGCGGGCCCGCATGGTCATCCAGGTCGAGGCCAAGGACCACGCCGAGGCGGTCTCGACGCTTGCCAAGATCCGCCGTGCCAGCGAGTAAGCCGGCCTCAGACGCTTTCGGTCGCGTCCTTGAAATGGTCGGGGCGGCGAGATTCGAACTCGCGACCTCTACGTCCCGAACGTAGCGCTCTACCAGGCTAAGCTACGCCCCGATTGCATTTCCCGGCTTCATGTCGCCGTGAGGAAGGCGGAGAAAAGGCCGTGCAGCCGGTCACTGCAAACAAATTATCGCCCCAATAAAAAAGGCCCGGGTGGCGTGCACCGCGGGCCTCGTAAAACCGGGATGGGGACGGCTCGTCAGGAGGAGGGCGGGGTGACGACGACCGGGAGGCGGGTGAGCGAGCTCTGGGCGGCCCGGCGGGAGACGATCTCGGTGGCCCGCTGGATCTCCAGCTCGGCGTTGCGCCGGTTGATCTTCCCCTGCTCCACCAGCTTGGCGAGGTCGAAGGCCTCGCGGTTGAGCTTTTCCTTTTCTGCGCGGAGGGAGCTCAGCTTGATCTCGAGTTCGGCCGACTTCTTGGCGCTGCGGTCAGCCTCGGCGTTGTACTTGTCCGTGGCTTCCTGGATCTCCCGACCCACGGCCTCCCACTTGGCGACGCGGTCGGCCTCTTTCTTGGCCTCTTCGGCGGCACGCTGGGCGGCACGCTTCTCGGCGTCCTGGCGGGCCTTGGCCTCGATCTCGGCCTTGCGCTCGTCGTCGGCCTTCTTGCGGGCGGCGACCTCGATGGCGCGCTGGCGCTCCTTTTCCTCATGTTTCTTCGTTTCCGAGAGAAAGAACACAAGGAAGATGGCCAGCATGCTGCCGACGGAAATGACGTACATCCATTTTTTCATGGGAGAGGGGGAGCTGGGTTAGGAGTTTTTCTTGGCGGCGGCGGCGGCCGCAGCGTCAGCGGCCGCCCGGGCGGCATCGGCGGCGGCAATCTTGTCGATGATCTGCATCAGGCTTTTGACGTTGTCCTCGGCCTGCTTGACATAGACGCGGAGGAAAGCCGCCTCGTCGGTAAACTTTTTCTTGTCGCCCTGGAGCTTGGTGATGGCGTCCTTCTCAGTCTGGACTTCCTTCTCGAGGCGGTCGACCTGCTTGGCGAATTTTTCCTGGTCGCGGTAGGCCTTTTCCTTGGCCTCGACGGCGGCGGCGCGGGCTTCCTTGTCGGCCTTGTCCTTGGCCTCCTTGGCGAGCCGCTGGGCCTTGCGGAGCTCCTGGGCGGCCAGCGCCTCGCGGATCGCCTGCTCATTGGCCTTGGCCTGGGCGCGGAGCTTGTCCTCTTTCTTCTGCTTTTCCGCGGCGACGCGCCGGGCTTCCCGCTCGGCGAAGCCCTTGCTGAAGTTCCAGTAAACGGCGCCGAAGATGATCAGACCGACCAGAGGGGCGAGGAAGTAGACGTAATTTTTCTTCATGTTGGGAAGAGGAGGGAAAGGTTACTGGGTGCGAACGCCGGACTTGAGCAGCTCGCGTTCCTTGAGGGCTTCCTCAATGGCCGCCTTCAGCTTCGGCAGGTGCGTCTCGTGCTCGGAACCGGGGGAGGCGAGGGCCTTGTTCACGGCGACGAGCGCCTCGTCAAACTTGGTCATTTCGTAGGCCACGTAGGCGAGGAAGTTGTAAACGGCGTAGGCCTTCTCCAGATGCCCCTTGTTCACGGCGATGACGAGGCTGCGGTAGGCTTCCTGCGGTTTCTCGAGTGAGTAGTAGATCTGGGCGATCTGGTAGTCGAGCTGGCCGGCGTTCGGGAACTGCTTGGACGCCTCCTTCAGCACGTCGATGGCCTGGAAGGGCTTGTCGACCTGCTGGTAGGAGTAGGCGAGGAGTTCCCAGTTGGCCTGGATGTTCTCGATCGAGCCGTTTTTCAGGCCGGCGTGGAGGAGCTCCGTGGCCTTGCCGAACTGGCCGACGTTGAAGTACAGGCCGACGAGCGTGTAGTTCTCCTTCTGCGTCCGCATGAAGCCGAGCGCCTGGGCGCGTTCCATGGTGACGATGGCGCGGACATTGAATTCACGGCCCTTGGTCTCGTCCTTGTCGAAGGCCAGGTTGAGGTAGATCGGGACGAGCTGCTGCCAGTATTCCTTCTTGGCGGGATACTGCTTGGCGAGCAGTTCGAGGATCTCGGCGGCGCGCGCGAAGTTGCCCTCTTGCTGGTAGGCGGCGAGAAGCAGGATGTAGAAGGTCTCCTTGGGGTGATTGATGCTGACCAGGCTGTGCTGGATCTCGGCCTCGACCTCCTTCATCAGCTTGAGGTCGATCGCCGTGGGGATGAGGACGGCCCGGTTGTAGAGCACGTTCGCGTAGAAGAGCATCACTTCCTGGCGCTGCGGGTCCTGGCCGGTCTTGTCGTTGTGGTCGAGCCAGCGCTTGGCGTAGTCGGTCGAGCGGCTCAGGTACTGCTGCTGCAGCGCCAGCGACTTGATGGTGCCGGCCTCCTGATTGTACATGAGCGCGAGGTAGTAGACCAGTTCCTGGACCTCCCGGGGCTCGAGGTAGTTGTAGGCGTCCGACAGGCGAACGGCGTGCTCCATGGCCTCGAGGGCATGGGGGTAGTCGCCCTTCTGCATGTAGATCTTCGCCATGACCTCCTCGATGACATCGTTGTCGTAGCTGGTCGGGCTGACATTCGGCTGCAGCGATTGGAGCAGGTTGAGGGCGCCGTCCCAGTTCTTGGCGTCGGTGAGGTCCTTGATCTTGTTGAGTTCCTCGGACGTCTTGGCCTCGAGCTGGGCGTGCTCATCGATGGCGAGAAGTGCCGGGCTGAAGGAACCGGCGCAGGTGAGCGCGAGGCCGGCCAGCGCGAGGCGGCCCAAGCGGGAAAGGGAGATGGGGAGCGGGTCGGTCACGGCGGAATTAGTTGTCGGTCAGGGTGAAGCCGACGGGCACCTGCATGTGGGTGTTGACCGCGCGCCCGCCCTTTTTGCCGGGGCGGAACTTCCACTTGCTGACGGCGGTGACGGCGGAAGATTCAAACTCGCGCTGGGTGGAGCGGGCGGCGTAGGCGTTCCGCACGTCGCCGTTGGAGTCGACGATGAAATCGACCACGACCTCGCCGGTGACGCCGGCGCGGCGCATTTCAAAGGGATACTGCGGCGAGGGCTGGAATTTGGCGATGGGGATCTGGTCGAGCTTGGAGAGGTCGAACACCTCGATGCCGCGGCCGAGGCCGCGGTTGCCCTGCGGGATGACAATGGCGCCCGTCATCGGCTTCAGGCCCTCGGGCGGAGGCGGCTGGACCGGCTGGACAAAGGAATCGACCTGCACGAGTTGCGGCATGTCCTGCTGCATCGGCGGCGCAATATCGAGAGGGGTGATCGGCTCGTCCGTCTCCACCTTCTCAGGCTCGTCCGGCTCGATCTTGGGCATTTCCAGCTGGATGACCTTCTCCTCCTCCGCCTTGACTTCCTTATGCGGTCCCGACTTGAGGGCCTGGCTGAGCCAGGCGGTCCCGCCGTGGATGGCGAGGGAAATGACGAGGCCGATGATTAAGTCGCGACGCATGGTGTGGGGGCGGCTTTGGGATTATCTGCCGGTGGTGCGGATCCGGGTCTCGACCGAGACCTGCTGGATGCCGGCCTTGCGGACTTCGTCGAGGGCTTTGACCGTGATGCCGAACTTGGCGTGGTCGTCACCGGTGATGAGCACGCGGGGCTGGGCTACCTTGCGTTTCAGGTTTTCGAGCCGCGGGGAAATTTCGTTGAGGGAAATGAGCTCGTGGTTCCAGTAGCAGGTGCCCTGGTCGGAGATCTGGAGGGTGACCGCATCGGGGTCCTCCGGGGCCGGCGTGGGGTTCGGGATCGGCAGCGTGACCGGGATGGACGCGATCTTGTTCAGCGAGAGGGTGAAGAGAACGAAGGTGGCGAGCAGGAAGAAGATGACGTCGATCAGGGGGATGATCTCGATGCGGGCCTTCTTTTTGCCGTCTTCGGCTCTGGGACTGGAACCAGCCATGTTGGGTGAGATTAGCGGAGGGGAAAAATGCGGGAAGGAGTGGAGCGGGTGGTCACTTGCCCGGCGGCTTTACATGGGTCTCGATGAAGACCTTCTGGGCGCCCGACTTGCGGACCTCGTCGACGGCGTAGGCGAAGACGGAGTTGAAGGAGGCGTTTTCATCACCGTTGATGAGAAAGCGCCCCTCGGGGTTCTGGACGTGGAAGACCTTCAGCCGGGCGATGAACTCATCGAGCGAGACGGGATCCTTGTCCCAGGCGATGGTGCCCTCCTGCGTGACACTGATGGTGGCCGTGCCCGCCGGGTCGCGCGGGACGCCGGTCTCGGACAGCGGCACGGTGATGCCGGCCAGACCGTTGGACTTGTTCAGCGAGAGGGTGAAGAGGACGAACGTGGCCAGCAGGAAGAAGATGACATCGATCAGGGGAATGATTTCGATGCGGGCCCGTTTCTTGCCTCCGCTAGTGGTGCCGCCGGATGATCCTGCCATGTTATGGGTGGGCTAGAAGGAAAACGACGCTGGCTCGTTTTTCTTAGGGGAAATCAGCGGCTGACGCTCGAGTTCGTCTCGGACTTCTTGATGATGAGCTCGAGGGCGTTGGAGGCGTCGGCGATCTCGTGCTTGGCGTCCTCGGAGCGGGCATTCAGGATGTTGAAGGGCAGGAGGGAGGTGACCGCAATGGCCAGACCGCACATCGTGGCGATCAGGGCCTCGGCGACGCCGCCGGTGATGGTGGCGGCCGCTGCGCCAATGTCGCCGCCGCCGAGGGCGCCGAAGGTGCGCATCATGCCGGTCACGGTGCCCAGCAGGCCGAGCAGCGGGGCGGCGGTGATGCAGGTGTCGAGGGTCGCCATGCCCTGGCCGAAGCGCGCGAGCTCCAGGGAGGAGGCGCGGATGAAGGCGTTGGTGAGGGAGAACTCCTTGTTCGTCAGCGTATAGACGAGGATGCGGGCGACGTAGTCGTTGCTCTTCTTGCCGAGGGCCACCGCGCTGTCGATGTCCCGGTGCTCGACGGACTCGAGCATCTTCTGGACGACCTCGGGCTCGCGACTCGCATTCTCCCGGACGATGAAGAGCAGGCGCTCGACGATCACCGTGACGGCGACGAAGGAGAGCAGCAGGATGGGCCACATGATGGGTCCGCCGGCGGCGAAGAGATCCATCGCCGACATGTCGGTGCCATCTTGATTTTTGAGGAGGATAGCGAGGGGGAGGCTGAGGTTAATCATGGGAGGAAGGGGAGTCAGGGGCGGGACCAGGGTGGGTGGGCGAGGTTGGTTGAGTGGGAAGCGGGGGTGTTGGGCAGCGTGGTGCGGGAAAGGCGGGCCGTAGGCGGCTCAAATCATCTCATTTACCGGTGTACCGCCCCGGCAGGGCCACCGGGACGGTGGCGCGCACGCGGGCGGCGATTTCCTTTGGAATGACGGGGATATTCAGCATGTCGCTGATGGAAAATAGCGGTAAAATAACCAGCGAGAGGGCAAACTAGGGGTTATCGAAAGTTGAGTGTCAACTTTCTTTGTCGCGCATATTTGTTATGACAGCCCCGCGAAAAAAGTGGCTGCCCGACTAGGACTCGAACCTAGACAAAACGAGTCAGAGTCGTTTGTGCTACCATTACACCATCGGGCAGTGAAGACTGAGGCGCGACGCGAAGGCGCACCGGAGAAAAGCGCGGATGGAGCCGGCGATGGGATTCGAACCCGCAACCGCCTGTTTACAAAACAGGTGCTCTACCATTGAGCTACGCCGGCGCGAAAAAATCGCGCGTTTGCCATGAGATTGACTGGGAAAAAACAGAAAATTGGTGGCTCCCCGGGGACTCGAACCCCGAACCAATTGATTAAGAGTCAACTGCTCTACCATTGAGCTAGGAAGCCGAAACCGAAGGGTGAAAAACTCATGAAGCCGCAGGTGAAGTCAACTGCGATTTCGGCGGGGCGTGCGCCGAATATTTTTCAGTGGCTTGTTCCGGGCCCGCCCGCCGATGCTGTGCGCCCTGCTGCGTTGGGCCGCCGCGTCGCTCCGGGCGTTTTCCGGCGCACGCGGGCTGACCGCGCTTCGTTTTCATGAACACTCTTCGCCGCTTCACTTCCCTGGTCGGGCTCTGCCTCGCCGTCACGGTGGCCGCCCAACCGGTTCCCGTCGCGGTGGCACCGGTGATGGGCCGGCAGGGCATGGTGGTGGCGGGTCATCCCCAGGCGGCCGAGGCCGGCCTCGCGGTGCTTAAGGCCGGCGGCAATGCGATCGACGCCGCGGTCGCCACTTCGCTGGCGCTGGGTGTGGCCGAGCCCTACGCCTCGGGCCTGGGCGGCAAGTTGATGCTCCTCTATTATGATGCGGCCAGCGGCCGGACGTTTGTGGTCGAGGCGATGGATGCGGCCGGCTCGGTCGAGGTCCCGGCCTATTTGCAGCGTCCGGAGGAGGATCGCAGCTACGGTTACGGCGCGGTCTGCGTGCCGGGACTGGCGGCCGGACTATGGACGGCCCACCAGAAATGGGGCGGCCGGCCGTGGGCGGAGGATGTGCAGCCGGCCATGGCGCTGGCGCAGGCGGGCTTTCGCGTGCTGCCGAAATCGCGCGACCTCTTTGAGGAGCAGAACAAGAAACTCCACCGTGGCGACGCCGAGATCGCCCGGCTCTACCTCCCCGCCGGCCGGCTGCCGGAAATTGGCTCGCTGCTGCCAAATCCCGACCTGGCCCGCACCCTGGCACTGCTCGCGCAGCACGGTCGTGATGGTTTTTACCGCGGTCCCGTGGCCGACGCGCTCGCCGCCGCCGCCGCGCAGGGCGGGGGATCGATCACAAGAGACGACCTGGCGAACTACGAGGCGCACGTGACCGAGCCGGTGGGTATCGATTTTCACGGCTACCGGATTGAAAGCGCCCCGCCTCCGGCGAATGGCGCGGCGATGTTCCTGCCGGCTCTCAAGGCGCTCGAGGACGAATCTTTCGGCGGCGGCCCGCTGCGCCGCGCCGCCAACCTCGACCGGCTGGGCCGGGTCTGGCGCCTGGTTGAGCCCGAGGCCTACCGCCTCATCGGAGATGCGCCGGAGGCGCGGTTCAATTTTGAGCGGCTCGTCGCTCCCGAGGCCATCCGGGCACTCCGCGCCAAGGCGTTCGCCGACGCCCCGGCGCTGCCCGCCGCGGCCATGCTGGACGAATCGGACGCCGAGAGCGCGGTGGCCGCGACCACGCACTTCATCGTCGTGGACGGCCGCGGGAATGTCGTCTGCGCCACCCAGTCGCTGAGCGTGCACTTTGGCGCCGGTGTCGTGCCGCCCGGCACGGGCGTGGTGCTGAACAACTCGATGAGCAACTTCGAGTACCGGGATAACAAGAACCCGAACTACCTGGCCGCCGGCCGCCGGCCGCGCAGCACGGTTTCGCCGACGATCGTCCTCCACGGGGGGAAGCCCGTCCTCGCCCTCGGCATCCCCGGGGCGGCGCGCATTCCCACTTCGCTGCTGCAGGTCCTGCTGGACCGCCTTGTGCTCGGCCGCCCCCTGGCCGAGGCCATCGGGGACACGCGGTTTCACTTCATGATTCCGTGGAAAAAGGCTGACCGCGAGGCCTTTGAGGCCGAGCAGTCGTTGCCGGCCGAAACGGCGGCCGCCCTGCGGGCCCTGGGCTGGAAAATCGAGTTGTCCGAGCCGGCGGGGCGGGGCCGGCGTTTCGGCGGGATCAACGCCGTGGAACTCAATCCCGACGGCACCCTGGCCGGCTACGCCGACCCCCGCCGGACGAATGCCGCCGCAGGTTTTTAAGTTTACCCTTTACAGCGGGGGCCGGGTTCTCTGTTTTTGACCGCTCTTTCCATGCAAAAGACCAAAAAGTCCGTCGCCAAGCGCTTCAAGCTCACCGCCAGAGGCAAGCTGGTGCGTCGCACGCCTGGTTTCCGCCACCTTCTCGCCGCGAAGAGCACGAAGCAAAAGCGCCGTGCCTCCCGCGACAAGCTCGTGGCCGAAGGCCATGCGGGTCCGCTCAAGCGCTGCCTGCCGTTCGGTCTCTGACCCCGGCTGAAGCGTCCACTTCGCCAGGCGGGTGAAATCCTAGCCGACCCGCCGGCGACCAACCCAATCCAAAAAATCCACCAACATGGCTCGTGCAACAAACTCCCCCGCCTCGCGCAAGCGACACAAGAAAGTTCTGAAATACGCCAAGGGCTATTTCGGCAACAAATCCAAGCTCTTCCGCTACGCGAAAGAAGCCGTCCAGCACGCCTGGCAGTACGCCTACATTGCCCGCCGCAAGAAGAAGGCCGACCGCCGCGGCCTCTGGATCGTCCGCCTCAACGCCGCCTGCCGCGCCGCAGGTATCTCGTACAGCCGCTTCATGGAGGGCCTCAAGGCCGCCAACATCGGCCTCGACCGCAAGGTCCTGTCCGACCTCGCGATCCGCGACGAAGTGGCCTTTAATGCCCTGGTCAAGCAAGCCCAGGACGCGTTGAAGACCAAGGCCGCCAAGGCCTGAGCTCTTAAATAACGCGAGCCGGGCAAGGCTCGCCTCCCTGTCTCTCCGGAGGACGGGCCTCACCCGAGGTTCCGTCCTCTTTGTTTTTCTTCGCTTCGCCGCCGCCGCTCTGGTTCAAAAAAGCCCTCCTCCATGCAAGCCACCCTGACCGCCCTTGTCGCGAAGGCGCAGACCGACCTCGCCGCGCTGAAGACGCGCCCCGAGTTCGAGGCCGCCAAGGCCCGCCTCGTCGGCCCCCACGGCGAACTCACCGCGCTGATGAAGCAGATGGGAACCGTGGCGAAGGAGCAGCGGCCCGCGATGGGCAAGCTGATCAACGAGACCAAGACCCGCCTGCAGGAGCTGCTCGATGCCGCCCTGGGCGCGATCGCGACGGCCGAGCTGACGGCCCAGCTCGGGCCCACGATCGATCCCACGCTGCCGTCGCCCGACGTCGGCCCCGGCACCTACCATCCGCTCACGCTCGTACGCGAGGAGATGTGCCGCATCCTCCGCAAGGTCGGCTTCACCGTCGCCGACGGCCCGGAGGTCGAGACGGAGTACTACTGCTTCGACGCGCTCAACACCCCGGCGGACCACCCGGCGCGCGACGTCCAGGACACGTTTTATTTCCCGGACACCGCGCGCTTCGGCAACGTCTCCAAGAAGACCCCCGGCGAGCGGTACCTGCTGCGCACGCACACCTCCTCCGTGCAGATCCGCACGATGCTCAAGGGCCCGCCGCCCATCCGCATCGTCTCGCCGGGCCGCACCTACCGCCGCGACACCACCGACGCCACGCACTCGGCGAACTTCCACCAGCTCGAGTGCCTCTACGTGGACAAGAACGTCACCGTGCGCGACCTGAAGGCGCTGCTCGATTACATCTTCGCCTCGCTCCTCGGCAAGGACACGAAGACGCGCTTCCGCCCGCACTACTTCGGCTACACCGAGCCGAGCTTCGAGGTGGACCTGAGCGCGCAGCATCTGCCGAAGGTGAAGAAGGAGTGGATCGAGATCGGCGGCTGCGGCATGGTGGATCCCACGGTCTTCGCCGGCGTCGGCTACGACCCCGAGGTCTGGAGCGGCTACGCCTTCGGCATGGGCCTCGAGCGCCTGGCGATGCTCCTCTACGGCATCGATGACATCCGGTATTTCTACCAGAACGACCTGCGGTTCCTGAAGCAGTTTGCGTGAGAAATTCCCGATGAAAATTTCACTCAACTGGCTCAAGGACTACGTGGCGCTCGACGCTTCCGTCGCGGAGATCAGCCGCGCGCTCACCCTGCTCGGCCTCGAGGTCGAGCAGATCACGCGCACCGGCGCGCCCCCGCTCAGCCACGTCGTCGTGGGCGAGGTGCTGGTGCGCGACAAGCACCCCAACGCCGACAAGCTCTCGGTCTGCACGGTGGACGTCGGCCCGGCGGGCGGCGTCAAGACCATCGTCTGCGGCGCGCAGAACTACACGGTGGGCGACCGCGTGCCGGTCGCGCTGGCCGGGGCCGTGCTGCCCGGCGACTTCACCATCAAGCAGTCCAAGATCCGCGGCCAGCTGTCCGACGGCATGATGTGCTCCCCGCAGGAGCTCGGCCTCGCCGAGGCCGCGGACGGCCTGCTCCTCCTTGCCGGCCGGCCCGCGCTGGGCACGCCGATCAACGAAGTGCTGCCGGCGGGCGACGTGGTTTTCGACCTCGAGGTCACCCCGAACCGCCCGGACTGCCTCTCACATCTCGGCATCGCGCGCGAGCTCGCCGCCTGGTTCAAGCTGCCGCTCGTCTACCCGCAGGAGAAATTCCGCGGCCGCGTCGAGGGCGAGGCGCACCCGGAATTGCTGCGCGGCGTCTCCGTCCTCTCGCCCGAGGACTGCCCGCTGTACACCGCGCACGTCATCCGGGGCGTCAAGATCGGCCCGAGCCCGGAGTGGCTGCGGCAGCGCCTCACCGCCGTCGGCCTCCGCCCGATCAACAACGTCGTCGACGTGGGCAACTACGTGATGCTGGAGACCGGCCAGCCGCTGCACGCGTTCGACGCGCGCAAGCTCGGCGGCGCCGAGATCATCGTGCGGCGCGCCACGGACGGCGAAAAGATCGTCACGCTGGACGGCAAGGAGCGCGTGCTCAGCAGCCGCATGCTGGTCATCGCCGACGCGCACAAGCCCGTCGTGATCGCGGGCATCATGGGCGGCGAGAATTCCGGCGTGAGCGACGACACGACCGACCTCGTGCTCGAGTGCGCGATCTTCCGGCGCCAGTCCATCCGCTGGACCTCGCGGCACCTCGGCCTGACGTCCGACTCGGCCTACCGCTACGAGCGCGGGGTGGACCCGCACACGGCACTGGAGGCGGCGTACCGTGCGGTCGACCTGCTGCTGGAGACGGCCGGCGGCCGGGTGGTGGGGCCCGTTTGCTCGGTCGGCGGCGACGTCCCGTGGCAGCGCGAGATCGTCGTCACCCACGGCTACATTTGCGACCGGCTCGGGTTCGAGATTCCCGCGGCGGAGATGCGCGCCGCGCTCGAGTCGCTTGAGCTGAACATCGCCCGCGAGGAGCTGACCGAGGCGCGCGGCCCGGCGTGGTGGGTGACCATCCCGAGCTGGCGCGACGACCTCGACCGGCCGATCGACCTCGTCGAGGAGGTGCTGCGCCTGCATGGCACCGACAAGATTCCCTCGGCGGTGGTGACTGCGCCCGGTCTCGTCAGCGACGACGACCCGGTCGTGCGCTTCAACCGCCGCGTGACCGACTATCTCGTCGGCCACGATTTTCACGAGTGCGTGAACTACACGCTGCGCTCGGCGAAAGAGATTGCCACCTGGGTGTCGCAGACCGCGTCGGTCGAGCTCGCCCTGGCCAACCCGTTCGTGGACGACCAGTCGCACCTGCGGCCGACCCTCATCCTGGGCCTGCTGGAGTCGCTCCGGCTCAACCAGTCGCGCGGCGTCGCGGCCTCGCGGCTGTGCGAGACCGGCCGCGTGTTCATCGAGCGCAACGGCCACAACTTCGAGTGCGCCGCGGCGGGTTTCGTCCTGGCCGAACCGGTCGGCGAGCGCGCATGGCTCCGGCGCGACCAACCTGATTTCTACGCGGTAAAGAAGCACGTGGCCGCGCTGGCTGCCGCCGCCGGCATCGACCTCGCCGCGCAGCCGCTCGTGCCGGTCACCGGCGCCTATTACGGCTGGCAGGAGGGCCAGTCCGCCGCCGCCGGCGAGATGGCGCAGGGCTGGACCGCGCGGTTCGGCCTCCTGAATCTCGCCATGGTGAAATCCTTCGGCCTCGAGGGGAAGGTCTACGCCGGCATCTTCGCCATCCTGCCGGAAATGCTCACCGGCGGGGCGGCCCGCCGCCGCTACTCCGACTTCAGCCTGATGCCCGCGGCGCTCCGCGACCTGGCCCTGGTTGTCGACGCGGCCGTGCCGGCCGGCGACGTGCGCCAGACGCTCGCGAAGCTCGCGCGGGCCGCGGTCGGCGACGCCTTCGGTCTGGAGAGCCTTGAGGTGTTCGACGTCTACCGCGGCACGGGGCTGCCGGAGGGCAAGAAGAGCCTGGCGTTCTCGCTGGTGTTCCGGTCGGCGGCGCGGACGCTGACCGACGACGAGGTCAACGCCGCCTTCCAGCGGATTCAGGACGAGATTGGCAAGTCCACCGCCTGGGCGGTGCGGAAATAGCCATGTCGTCCGCGCGCGATCTCGACATCGACCACGTGGCGAAGCTCGCCCGACTGGCCCTCACCCCGGAGGAAAAGGCGAAGTTTTCCCAGCAGCTCGGCGAGGTGCTCTCGCACATCGAGCAGCTCGGCAAGGTGGACGTCTCCGGCATCGAGCCGACCGCGCACGCCTTCCCGGTGGTCAACGTCTGGGCCGACGACGTCGCCCGGCCCGGCCTGCCGGTCGAGGCGGCGCTGCAGAACGCCCCCGCGCAACGGCACCACATGATCGCGGTGCCCAAGGTCGTGGAGTGAGCTCACCATGGCCGCGGAACTGTTTTTCCAGACCATCGCTGAACTCGGGGCCCTGCTGGACTCGCGCAAGCTTTCGTCCGCCGAGCTGACCCGGGCCGTGATCGCCCGCACCAAGGCGGTCGACGGCCGGGTGCACGCCTTCAATTCCTTCGACGAGGCCGGCGCGCTCGCGTCGGCCGCCGCGTCCGACGCGCGCCGGGCGGCGGGGCAGGCGCGGGGGCCGCTCGACGGCATCCCGGTCGGCCTGAAGGACGTCATCGCCGCGGCCGGCCAGCCGCTCACCGCGTCGAGCAAGATCCTCGCGAACTATGTCTCGCCCTACGACGCCACCGTCACGGCCCGGCTGAAGGGCGCCGGCGCCGTCGTCTGGGGCCGGCTCAACTGCGACGAGTTCGCCATGGGTTCCTCGACGGAAAACTCCGCGTTCGGCCCGGCGTCCAATCCCTGGGACCTCGCGCGCGTGCCCGGCGGCTCGTCGGGCGGCAGCGCGGCGGCGGTGGCTGGGGGAGAACTCATCGCCGCGCTCGGCTCGGACACCGGCGGCTCCATCCGGCAGCCGGCGGCGCTGTGCGGCGTGGTCGGTCTCAAGCCGACCTACGGGCTCGTCTCGCGCTACGGGCTCGTCGCCTTCGCGTCGTCGCTCGACCAGATCGGGCCGCTGGCCCGCACCGTGGAGGACGCCGCGCTGGTGCTCGGCGCGATCGCCGGCCACGACCCGCTGGATTCGACCTCGTTCCAGGCGGACATCCCCGACTATCATGCCGGGTTGAAGCAGAAGAAGGGCCCGTGGCGGATCGGCATTCCGAAGGAGTATTTCGGCACCGGCCTCGACCCGGCGGTGGGCGCGGCGGTGGAGGCAGCGATCGCTTTTTACCGGTCGCAGGGCTGTGAAATCAAGGAGGTCTCGCTGCCGCACACCCAGTACTGCCTCGACACCTACTACATCATCGCGACCGCCGAGGCGTCCTCCAACCTCGCGCGCTTCGACGGCATCCGCTACGGCCACCGCGCGTCGGGCGCGAAGGACGTGGTCGACCTCTATTTCCAGTCGCGCGCCGAGGGCTTCGGCCCGGAGGTGAAGCGCCGCATCATCCTCGGCACCTACGTGCTCTCGAGCGGCTACTACGACGCCTACTACCTGCGCGCCCAGAAGGTCCGCACGCTGATCCGGCAGGATTTTCTCTCGGCCTACCGCGAGGTGGACGCCCTCCTGACGCCGACCTCGCCGACCCCCGCCTTCAAGCTGGGCGAGAAGTTCGACCCGCTCGCGCTCTATCTCTGCGACATCTACACCATCGGCGTGAACCTCGCCGGCCTGCCCGCGCTGAGCCTGCCCTGCGGCTTCACGCCCGCCGGCCTGCCCATCGGCCTGCAGCTCATCGGCCAGCCGTTCCGCGAGTCCGAACTGCTGGCCATGGCGCACACCTACGAACAGGCCCACGACTGGCACCGCCGGCACCCCGCACTCTGATGAACTACGAAGCCGTCATCGGTCTCGAGGTGCACGTCCAGGTCCGGACCAACTCCAAGATTTTCACCCGCGTCGCCGCCGGCTACGGCCACGCGGAAAACACGCTGACCGATCCCGTCATCCTCGCACTGCCCGGCGCGCTGCCGGTGATGAACAAGGCCGCGCTCGACGCCATCATCAAGGCCGGCCTGCTGCTCGGCTGCGAGATCGCGCCCGTCTGCAAGTGGGACCGGAAGCACTACTTCTACCCGGACTCGCCCAAGAACTACCAGATCTCGCAGTACGACCAGCCGATGTGCCGGGGCGGCGCGGTCGAGATCGAGCTGCCCGGCCCGGCGCGCAACGTGATGGGGGAGCACAAAAAGATCCCGCTCACCCGCATTCACCTCGAGGAGGATGTCGGCAAGCTGAACCACGGCGCCGCGGAATCGCTGGTCGACTACAACCGCGCCGGCACGCCGCTAATGGAGATTGTCTCGGAGCCGGCGATGCACACCGCCGAGGAGGCGTTTGCCTTCCTTACCTCGCTCCGCGCGACCATGGTCTACGGCGGCATCTCGGACTGCGACATGGAGAAGGGCCAGTTGCGGTGCGATGCGAACATCTCGGTCCGCCCGACCGGGCAGACCACCCTCGGCACCAAGGTCGAGCTGAAGAACCTCAATTCCATCTCGTTCGTGCGCGACGGCATCGCCCACGAGATCAAGCGGCAGATCGCCCTCCTCGAGCGCGGCGGCACCGTGGAGCAGGAGACGCGGGATTACGACGGCCAGACCGGTCTTTCCCAGTCGCTCCGCTCGAAGGAGATGGCGCACGACTACCGCTATTTTCCCGACCCTGACCTGATGCCGGTGAAGGTGGACGAGGCCTGGAAGGCCCGCCTGCGCGCCGAGTGTCCCGAGCTGCCGTTCGAAAAGCAGCGGCGCTTCGCCGCGAGCCACCAGCTGCCCTACACGCTCACGTCGGTGCTGGTGTGGGACAAGGCGCTGGCGGATTATTTCGAGGAGGCCGCCTCGCTGGCCGGCCCGGGCCGGGCCCAGGCGGTGGGCAACTGGATCGTCAACGACCTCCTGCGCGAACTGGGCGGCGCGAAGCTGGAGGTGGGCCAGGCGAAGGTCCGCCCGGCGCACGTCGCCGCGCTCGTGCAACTGGTCGAGGCGGGCACCGTGCTGGCCAACGCCGCGAAGGAGATCTTCATTGAGATGTTCGCCACGGGGGAAACCCCGGAGGCCATCGCCGGCCGCCGCGGGCTCAACGCCGCGCCGGCGGATGCCGGCGAGCTGGAGCTGTGGTGCCGTGACGCCATCGCGGCCAACGCCAAGGCCCTGGCCGAGTTCAAGGCCGGCAAGGACAGCGCGATCAACGCCTTCAAGGGGCCCGTGATGAAGGCCGCCAAGGGCAAGGCCGACCCCAAGCTGGTCGACTCCACCCTGCGCCGGCTGCTGGCGGCGAGCTAGTCAGTGCGGGATTGCGCCCGCGCCCGGCTAAGCATAGGTTGTTCTTGCTATGAAAATAACTAATGGCGGGACAGGTTCGTTTTCGCGGCGCGGGGCACTCAAGACGCTGGGTGCCGGGGCCGCTTTGCTGGGACTGGGCATGATTTCAACCCGGGCATGGGCGGCCGACGCCCCGGCGGGCCCGACCCCCGCCGCCCCGGTGCCGCCGGCCGGACCGTTTACGCTCCCGAAGCTCGGCTACGCCTTCGACGCGCTCGAGCCGCACATCGACGCCCGCACGATGGAAATTCATTACACGAAGCACCACCAAGCCTACGTCACCAACGCCAACAAGGCGCTGGCGGATCATCCCGACCTGCAAAAGCTCACCGCGGCAGAGATCCTGAAAAGCCTCGCGACGATGCCCGACAAGATCCGCACGACGCTGCGCAACAACGTCGGCGGGCACGCCAACCACTCGTTCTTCTGGTCGGTGATCGGCCCGAAGGCGGGTGGCGCGCCGACGGGCGAGCTGGCGGCCGCCCTCGCCAAGTCGTTTGGCTCGTTCGACCAGTTCAAGGGGCAGTTCACGGACGCGGCGCTGAAGCGCTTCGGCAGCGGCTGGGCGTGGCTCAGCATGAAGGGCGGGGCACTCACGGTTCACTCCACGCCCAACCAGGATTCGCCGCTCAGCGACGGCGCCGCCCCGGTGCTGGGCCTCGATGTCTGGGAGCACGCCTACTACCTGCACTACCAGAACCGCCGGGCGGACTACGTCGCGGCGTTCTGGAACGTGGTCAACTGGACGCAGGCCTCCGCTAATTACGCCGCCGCGCTGAAGGCCTGATCGGTCGCAGGCCGACCCCGGAAAACAAAAAGTCCGCGGACCTTTCGGTCCGCGGACTTGGATAAAAACGTTGTCGGACTGCGCCGATTACTGTGTCCGGGCAGGGGCGGTGACCTGGTCGGCCATGCGGCCAGCCTGGGCTTGAGGCGCCTTGCCGAAGAACTCGACCATGTGGGTCACGTCGGTGTAACCCCGCGCCTTGAGCAGATCCTCGATCTGCGTGACGCAGCGGCGAAGCTCAGCCGTGGTTTCGGGATCAATTCCCTCCACCTGGTTGCTCTCCTTGCAGACGACATGGTAGCGGTTGGGCTCGCCCTGATTAATCGTGTAGAGGCTCGTGCCGTTGTGGTAAAACGAGCGCCGCACGAGGCCGATCTCCTCAAAGGCTGCCAAGCAGCGATAAACGGTAACCAGATCGCAGGATTCCTGGGCGAGGTCGCCATGGATTTGCTCGATGCTCGCGGGCTGGGTACGCTGGATCAGCGCCGTCAGGATCGCGATTCGTGGCTGGGTAATACGCAGGCCCGCCTTCTTCAGATGCGCACAAGCGACATTGATTGGCGTCTGTGCCTCCGTTTTGCCGCTAACCAAAGGATGATTGGTCTGGGTTGAAGCGATCATTTGTAAGCAATTTGTGACAATTGCGGGTCCCAAGGCGAGGGAATTTATTGCCGAAAAATGGCCCTACCGGCCAACCCAAACGGCCCTTTATCGAGTGCCGCGCCCACTTCCATGGGTTGCGGATTGCGCGAGCCTGAAGCGTGTGCTAGCTCTCACTGACACGCATCATGCAAGACCCGGATTTTGCCGAAGTAGTCGGACTGATTTGCAAGGAAGACACGCGCTTTGATCGCAAAGCCTATGATTTCATCCGGCTCGGTCTCGACAATGCCGTCAAGGAGCTGAAAAAGAAGGACACCACCCGGGCCAGTCGCTCGCGCCATGTCTCGGGTCAGGAACTGCTTGAAGGACTTAGGGTTTACGCGCTGGAGCAATACGGGCCGCTGGCCAAGACCGTGCTCAATTCCTGGGGGATCAAACGCTGCTCAGACTTTGGTGATATCGTCTTTAACCTTATCGAATACAACGTCTTCAGCAAGACGGACAACGACCGCCGCGAGGACTTTACCGACATCTACACGTTCGACGACGCCTTTGTGAAACCCTTCCTGCCGGCCAAAGCCCAGCAGGGTACCTCTGGCGCTGAGGCGATCGGCTCCACGTGAGCCGGCACGATCCGAACCCAGCCCCAGCCATGGTCACCTCCTATTCTGCCGCGGCCGACCTGCGCCTGCTCGATCCGTTTTGGCGCGAACCAGCCGAGCGCACGGTCCTGCCCAACGGGCTCACGCTCATCCTCAAGCCGGATCGTTCCGCCGCGCTGGCCTCCGTCCAGGTCTGGGTGAAGACCGGCAGCATCCACGAGGGCGGCCTCCTCGGCGCCGGCCTGTCGCACTACGTCGAGCACATGCTCTTCAAGGGCACCGCGCGCCGCGCCGGCCGGGAACTCTCCGCCACGGTGCAGGCCCATGGTGGCTACATCAACGCCTACACGACCTTCGACCGCACCGTCTACTACATCGACCTGCCCAGCGAGCACACCGGCGTCGCGATCGACGTGCTCGCCGACGCCGTGCTGCACTCCACGCTGCCGGCCGACGAGGCCGCGAAGGAGAAGGATGTCATCCAGCGCGAGATCGCGATGACGAAGGACGACCCGGACAACCGGCTGTGGGAGGCGCTTTTTTCCACGGCGTTCCGCGAGCATCCCTACCGCCAGCCCATCATCGGGCATCGCGATGTGTTCTCCGCGGTCACCCGCGAGGATCTGGCGGACTACTACCGGGCGCGCTATGTCCCGAACAATCTCGTGGTGGTCGTGGTGGGCGACATCGACGTCGCTGCGACCCGCGCCGCGGTCGAGCAACACTTCGGCGCGGCGCCCCGCGCGCGGCTGGCGCCGGTACTGGTCCCGGCCGAGCCGCTGCAGCTGGCGGCCCGGGCGGAGCATCGTTTCGAGGACGTCGAGGTCACGCGCGCCGCGCTGGCCTGGCCGATCCCGGGCCTGACGCACGACGACGCGCCGGTACTCGACCTGCTCGCCACCGTGCTGGGCAGCGGCGACAGCTCGGTGCTCTGGCGCGAAATCCGCGAAAAAACCGGGCTCGTGCACACGATCGACGCCTCGAGCTGGAATCCCGGCACGAGCGGGCTGTTCTGCATTTCCTTCACGGCCGACGCCGGCAAGCGGCTCGCGGCCACGGCGGCGATCGAGAAGACGCTCGCCCGCTGCGCGTCGCGCGGCTTCACCGTCGCCCAGCTCCGGAAGGCGCTCCGTCAGCTGGTGGTCGGCGAGATCAACACGCGCAAGACCATGAGCGGCCAGGCGTCGCGGCTCGGCGCCGCCGAGGTGGTCGTGGGCGACCTCGACTACAGCCGCGCCTACTTCGAGCGGCTGCGCGACATCACGCCGGCCGAGCTGCGCCGGGTGCTCGCGGCCTATCTCGTGCCCGCGCGGCTGACCTCGATCTCGCTCAACCCGGCCAGCGCCGCGCCGGCGGCGGGGAAGGACCTCGCGGCCGCCGGGACGATTGCCGACTTTCAGGAAATCAGGCTGCCGAACGGCGCGCGCCTCCTGCTGCAGCCCGACCACCGGCTGCCCAACCTGCACCTGCGCTTCCTCATGCAGGGCGGCCCGTCGTACGAGGAGCCGGGCAAGCGCGGCGCGACCGCGCTGCTGGCGACGATGCTTACCAAGGACACGCGCCACCACAGCTCCGCCGAGGTGGCCGAGTTCATCGAGGCCGTCGGCGGCTCGTTCTATCCCTTCTCGGGCAACAACTCCCTCGGCCTCGCCATCGAGGTGCTGCCGCCGGACGCCCCGCGCGCGCTGGCCATCTTGGAGGAAGCCGTCCGCTCGCCCGCCTTCAAGGCCGCGACGTTCGCCCTCGAGCGCGACGCCCAGGTCGCCGCGCTGCAGCAGGACGCCGATGACGTCGTCACCTTTGCCCGGAAGCTCGGCCGCAAAAAGTTCTTCGGCGCGCATCCGCTCGCCATCGACGCGGTGGGGGACGAGGCCGGGGGTCAAGGCCCTCAAGCCCGCCGACCTCGCTGCGCTGCATGCCCGCCTCTGCGTCGGGCCCAACGTCGTCCTCGCCGTGGCCGGCGATTTCGATCCGCGCAAGCTCGCGCCGAAGCTCAAGGCCTTCCTCGCCAAGCTTCCGGCCGATGGGTTGCTTTCGCCGGACAAACCCGGCGGCCTGTCTGCGGCCGGCGATTTTTCCGAAAAGCAGCCGCGCGAGCAGGCGGTGGTGCTGCAGGCATTCCCCGGCCCGCGGGCCCACGCCGAGGATTTTTATGTCGGGGAGGTCGCCGACGAGCTGTTCAGCGGCATGGCGTCACGGCTCTTCGAGCGCGTGCGCGAGGACAAGGGCCTGGCGTATTTCGTCCGCTCGGGCCGGGTCGTCGGGCTCGACACGGGTATGTTCTACTTTTTTGCCGGCACGCAGCCCGGCCGCGAGGCCGAGGTGCTCGCAGAGGTCGAGGCCGAGATCGCGCGGGTGCAGGCCGGCGGGGTCGAACCCGCCGAGCTCGCCCGGTGCCAGACCCGGCTGAAAGCCGCCTGCCGCCAGAGCCTGCAGACGAATGGGGTCCGCGCGATGCAGGCCGGGATCAACGCCCTCCAGGGCCAGCCGGTCAACGACTGGAAAAACTACGACGCGCGGATCGATGCCGTCACCATCGCCGCGCTCGCCGCCTTCGCGGCGCGCTATTTTCAGCGCAGCCTGCGCACCCAGCTGATTGTGAAGCCGTGACGCCGCTGGCCGACCTGTTTCCGGACGGCGACTACCGCTTTCAACTGGCCCTGCGGCGGGGCGAACCCGGCGATTTCTTCGGCTCGCAGGATGCGTCCGGCCGGCTAAGCGCCGAGCGGGTGAAATGGTTGGCGGAGAACCCGGCGCGCTACGCCGCGCTGCTGCCCGAGGGCGAGCCGCTGCTCGCCGAGGTCGCGCAATTGGCCGCGGAGTGGGGCATCCCGCCGGCGAGCTCGGTCCACGCGCTCGGCGCGGTGTTGGAGCCGGATTTCCTGCTGCTCTCGCCGGATGCGGCCGGCGCGTTCCGGCTGCGCGGCGGCGCGCTGTGCTTCCCGACCGGCTGGTCGCTCGAGGAGAAACTTGGGCACACGCTCGATTTCATCCACGGGCCCGTGCCGGGGCTGAACGCCGCGCTGGCGTCGCCAATCAGCCAATTTCTGGCCCGGCTGAAACCCGGGCTCGCATTCCTGCGCGACAACTGGGGCTTGGTCGCGACGGACGAGTTGAACCTGCATCCGGTGCGCGGGATGCCGCCGCCGGCGCTGCCAGTGGCGCTCGACCGGCTGTGGTTGCGGGTGGAGCACCAGGCGCTGGTCGCATTGCCGCGCACCGGCGGCGTGCTTTTTGGCATCCGGATCGCGCTGCACCGGCTGGACCGCGTTGTGCTCGATCCTGCGGCGCGCGCGGGTCTGCGCCGCGGGCTTGCCAGCATGCCGCCCGAGGTTGCCGCCTATAAGCGTCTCGATTTGGTACGTGACGCGGTTATTGGACTCCTGGCTTGAGCGGTAGGCCGGAGCCGTAGGTTCGCTGCGGGAGATGTGCCCAAGCAACCGGCTACCGTTTCGATTCGTTGGAAAACGACCACCACGGCGGTGGTTGTGCCCCTTCGACAGCTGCACGAATATCGCTCCACGCCAATGGAATCGCCCTCGGCGAGGGGCCTGCATCACTGCGGTCCCAATCCAGCAGGACGTTCGCTATTCCGGGACCGGTCATCTTGACTCCGGCAAAGCGAAAGTCCCGGCCAAATTCGGCGTAGGGTGCGAGTCCGCCGTTTTTGTGGGCGAGCTGCACTGCAATATCGGTGACGTCCACAAAGGTTTTCCCGTCGCTCGCCACGCATAAGTGAGTCATTCCGAATTTGTCGGCGGATGAAGTGTAAGTGGTGTACACGAACAAAAGCTTCTTGCCCTCACTGCCATCCATCAGGCCCACCTCCAAATAGACATTCTCACAAAGCTTTTTTCCGCTCGCATGGACGTTTCCATTGTAGCCCAACAATGAGCTTCTGACGCTCGTGTGCCCTGTGGTATTCGTCATCTTGTAGAGAATCCCATAGTAGGGTGAGATGACATCAGTCTTCTTCCACGAGCAGGAACTGAGGGCGAGACCGGCTAGGATCGCGAAGGAAACCATCCTCCACCGCGAATACCGCCCTCGCCGGGAGTAATTTTCTTTAGCCATGTCGAAATCGCGAGCTCAGCTACCCGACTTGCGGGCGCCGGCGGCGCCGCCGTCCCAGTTGAGCTTCGTGCGCACGACCGCGAAGTGCGAGTAGTTGGGCCGCTGGACGAGGGAGAGCTTGAGCTTGGAGATGGAGATCGCGACGGGAGAGCCGATGCCGACCTTGAGGTTCCGCTGGCCGTCGAGCGCCACGAGCAGCTTCGAGTCATCGGAGCGGTTGAAGACGCGCAGGAGGACGTTTTCGCGGAAGATGATGGTGCGGTTGCTCAGCGTGTGCGGGCAGATCGGCGTCATCGCGATCACCTCGGCGCCGGGGTGGATGAGCGGGCCGCCGGCGGAGAGGTTGTAGGCCGTCGAGCCGGTCGGCGTGGAAAAGATCAGGCCGTCGCAGAAATAGTCGGTGACGAGCTCGCCGTCGGCCACGACCTCGAGGCGCACCAGGCGCGAGTTGACCTGATTCTTGATCAGGACGTCGTTGAGCGCGACGTCGTGCGGGCCGGTGCCGGTCGAGCAGTCGAGCATCGAGCGGTGAGCGATCTTGTAGGCGCCGAGGAGCAGGTCGCCAAAATGCGCGCGGGCCTCGTCGGCGGAAAAGGTGGTCAGGAACCCGAGGCTGCCGCGGTTGACGCCGATGACCGGCACGCCCTCGCGGACCGCCTCGTGCGCGACGCCCAGCAGCGTGCCGTCGCCGCCGATGACGCAGCAGGCGTCCAGCCCGCGCAGGAAGCCGTGCGTGACGGGAAAGCGCGCGGTCAGTTTGACCTTCACCCCGGCCTGCCGGGCCACCGCCATGAGCGTGCGGGCGAGCTCGGCGGCGCCAGGCTTTTCCTCGTTCACGACGAAGGCGAGTTTGCGGATGGGCTTCATGGGCGAGGCGGCAATTTTCGCCGGTTTGCGCGGCGGCGCCAGTTCATTCTGCCTTTTTCAGCCCGAGCAGGAACTCGCGGTTGCCGTCCGCGCCGGTGATGGGCGAGTCCATCGTGCCGATGAGCCTGGCCCCGGGCAGTTTTTCCAGCGCGAAGTCGCGCACCCCGGCCAGCACGGCGTCCTGCACCGCGGCGTCGCGGATGACGCCGCGGCCCTTGTCCACCTCGGCCTTGCCGGCTTCGAACTGCGGCTTCACGAGGGCGACCAGCGTGCCGCCCGCGCGCAGGCAGGTCCAGACGGCGGGCAGGACGGATTTCAGGGAAATGAACGACAGGTCCATCACGACCACGTCGAACTCGCTCCGCGGCAGGTCGGCGGGCGAGAGGTGGCGGGCGTTGAGCTTCTCGAGATTGGTCACGCGGGGGTCGGCGCGGAGCTTGGCGTGCAGCTGGGCGCGGCCGACATCGACGCACACGGCGTCCGCCGCGCCGGCCTGCAGCAGGCAGTCGGTGAACCCGCCGGTCGAGGCGCCAACGTCGAGCACGTGCGCGCCGCGCGGGTCGAGGGCGAACTTTTCCAGAGCGGCGGCGAGTTTTTCGCCCCCGCGGCTGACGAAGCGCGGCGGCTGCTCGACGGTCAGCTCGAAATCGTCCGGGAAATCCTTGCCGGGCTTGTCGAGCCGCTCGGTGCCGTGGCGGACGCGGCCGGCCATGACGAGCGCCTTGGCCTGCGCGCGGGTCGCGGCGAGGCCGCGCGCGACCAGCAGCTCATCGAGGCGGAGTTTGGCGGCCATGGCCAGGGATGGGGGTGGAACGCGTCGTCCCTAACGCGTTGGCTTGAAGTTGGCGGCGCCGCATCCCGGACAAGACCAGCGCGTTAGGGACAACGCGCTCCACCTTTCTAGGGCGAACTTCCTCCATTCGCTCACAGCGGCACGCCGACGGCGTTGAGGAAGGCGCGGGCGATGATGGCGTGGCCGGTGTTGTTCGGGTGCACGCGGTCCCAGGCGAGGGCGTTGGCGTGCACGTGCTGCAGCACGGCGTCGAAGGCGGCCTGGGTGTCGATGAAGAGCGCGTCGTGCTTCGCGGCGGTCTTTTTGACGATCGCGCCGTACTCGTCCATGCGGGCGCGCATCGCGTCGGCGCGGTTGGGCTCAATGTAGAACGGCGCCATGAGGACGAGTCCCTTCACCCGGGGGCGGGCCTGGGCGACAAGCTCGTCGAGCGTCTTGGCGTAGGTCTCGGGCGAGACGTGGATCTCCGTCTGGCGCGGCAGGTCGAACTGCCGCCAGACGTCGTTCACGCCGATCATGATGGCCAGCCAGTCGGGCTTCAGGTTGAGCGCGTCGGTCTGCCAGCGGGCCTTCAGGTCGGTGACGACATTGCCCGAGGTGCCCATGTTGACGACGCGGATGGCATGCGCGGGATGGATCGAGCCGAGCAGGCCCTCGACCAGCGAGACCCAGCCCTTGCCGGTGGCGCCAAAGAGGCCCTCGCCGACGGGGCGGGCGCGTTCGCAGTCGGTGATCGAGTCGCCGATGAAGACGAGTTTGCTGTGCGGGGCGAGTTTCATCGGAACGGAGCGTAGTGATGGGCCGAGGGCTGACCCGCCTGGTTTGTCACGGTAGGCCGCCTGCTTGCAGGCGCGGGCTGGCTTTGATCCGGTAGCTACGAGCGTGAGCGAGTGGTCGAACCTCCACTCGCT
>CAIQKV010000119.1 GCA_903872505.1 uncultured Opitutia bacterium | reverse complement strand
CCGAGCATCTCGAAGAACGTGTGGTGATAGGTGTCGTAGCCGACGTCCTCGAGGTCGTTGTGCTTGCCGCCGGCGCGGATGCATTTCTGCGTGTCGGTGACGCGCTTCCACGGCGCGGTTTGCTCGCCGAGGAAGTAGGGCACGAACTGGTTCATGCCGGCGTTGGTGAACAGCAGGTTTGGCGCGGTCGGCAGGAGCGAGGCCGAGGGCACGACGGTGTGCTGCTTCGACTTGAAGAAATCGAGGAAGGATTGGCGGATTTCAGCCGAGGTCATCGAGGAGGTGTTCACGCGAGTTGGGCGATGATGGCATCGGTCATGGCCCGGGTGCCAACTGATTTTCCACCGAACGCGATGTCGGCGGTGCGGGCGCCGCCGACCACCGCGCGCTTCACGGCGGCCTCGATGCGGGTGGCGGCCGATTCGAGGCCGAAGCTGTAGCGGAGCATGAGCGCGGCGGACAGGATCTGCGCGCAGGGGTTGGCGAGACCCTTGCCGGCGAGGTCGGGCGCCGTGCCGCCGGCGGGCTCGTACAGCCCGAAGGGCAGGTCGCGAGAATTCTTCCCGGCGCCGAGCGAGGCCGACGACAGCATGCCAAGCGAACCGCAGACGACGGCCATCTCGTCCGAGAGGATGTCGCCGAACATGTTTTCCGTCACGAAGACGTCGAACTGGTTCGGGTCGCGGACGAGCTGCATGGCGGCGTTGTCCACGTACAGGTGGCTGAGCGCGAGGTCGGGCGCGTGCGAAGCGACATACTCGGTGACGGTCTTGCGCCAGAGGACGGACGTCTCGAGGACGTTGGCCTTGTCCACGGAGCAGAGCTTCTTTTTGCGTGCGCGGGCCGCGGTGATGGCGGTCGCGGTGATGCGCTCAATCTCGCTCCGGCGGTAGACCATCGTGTCGACGGCCTGGACGTCGCCGTCGGGGAGCATGGTTGTCTGCTTGGGCTGGCCGAAATAGAGGCCGCCGGTGAGTTCGCGGACGCAGAGGATGTCGATGCCGTCGGGGATGCGGCTGGTCTTGAGCGGGGAGGCATCGGTGAGCTCGCGGTAGAGCAGCCCGGGGCGGAGGTTGGCGAAGAGCGTGAAGTGCTTGCGCAGCGGGAGGAGCGCGGCGCGCTCCGGTTGCTGCGCGGGGGGCAGTTTTTCCCACTTCGGGCCGCCGACCGAGCCGAAGAGGATGGCGTCGGCTGCCGCGCAGACCTGCAGGGTGGAGCCGGGCAGGGCGGAGCCGTGGCGGTCGATCGCCGCGCCGCCGACGTCGGCCGGGGTGGGCGCGAGCACGAGCTGCTCCCGCCGGGCGAGGGCCGCGAGCACGCGCAAGGCCTCGGACATCACTTCGGGTCCGATGTAGTCTCCGGCGAGGACGGCGAACTTGAGCGGGGGCATAAGGGATAAGGAGGTAGCCAGCGGGCGCGGAAAGGGAAAGGGATTTTTCGCGGTTGCGCGACGGTGAAAACGGCATGGATTGACGGGCGAATGAAGCTGCACGTCCTGCCCGCCGGCCCGATCCAGACCAACGCCTACCTGCTCACCGCGCCGGAGTTGGGGGAGGCGGTGCTGATTGACGCGCCGGGTGGGGTGTGGGCCGAGGTGGCCGTCATCCTGGCGGAGGAAAAGTGCCGGCTGACGGAGCTCTGGCTGACCCACGGGCACTGGGACCATACCCAAGGCGCGGCCGAAGTGGTGCGGGCCACCGGGGCGAAGGTGCGTGCGCACGTGGCCGACCGCCCGCTTTACGAGACACCGCAAGTCATGAGCGGTTTCCTCTCCTCGCGGATCAAGCTCGAGCCGGTGTTTCCGGACACCTGGGTGAAGCAGGACGACACATTCACCGCGCTGGGCGCGACCATCGAGGTGCGGCATGTGCCCGGCCATTGCCCCGGGAATGTGCTGTTTTATTCCGGGGCGATGAAGGCGGCGTTCGTGGGCGATGCGCTCTTTGCCGGCAGCGTGGGGCGCACGGACCTGCCCGGCGGCAGCATGGATGTGCTGGCGGAGGCGATCCGCCGGCAGATCTACACCCTCCCGGATGAAACAGTGGTTTACCCGGGGCATGGGTCTGATACGACGGTGGGTCAGGAAAAACGGAACAACCCCTATGTCAGCGGCTGAAGACGAGACTCTCATGCGCCGCGCGCTGGAACTGGCGCGGCAGGGCTGGGGCCGCACGCACCCGAATCCCATGGTCGGGGCGCTGGTCGCCGAGGACGGGCTGATCGTGGCCGAGGGCTGGCACGCGCAGGCGGGCGCGGCCCAGGCCGAGAAGGCGGCGCTGGCCAAGCTGGGCCGGGCGCCGCGGGAGGACGCGACCCTGTGTGTGACCCTCGAGCCGCGCGCGACCGACGAAAGCTCGGGAACGGGCGTCGGCCTGATCATCGCCGCTGGGATCAAACGGGTCGTGGCGGGTGCGACCGATCCCAATCCGGCGCACACCGGCAAGGGTTTCGCGATGCTCCGCGCGGCGGGCGTCGATGTCGTCTCCGGCGTGCTGGAGGGCGAGTACACCGACCTCAATCTCATCGCCAACCACTGGATCGCGCACGGCACGCCGCTGGTGGCCGCGAAATCGGCGGTGACGCTCGACGGCCGCAGCGCCTGCCGCTCCGGGGATTCGCGGTGGATCACCGGCGAGGAGGCGCGGGCCGACGTGATGCGCTGGCGCCGGCTCTTTCCCGCGGTCGCGGTCGGGGCGGGCGCCGTGATGACGGACAACCCGCGGCTGACGGCGCGCCTGGCCGGGGAGGATGAGTGGTGCCCGGGGCGGTTCGTCTTCGACGGCCTGCTGCGCAGCGTGGCGGACCGGGCCATGCCGTCGGTCTACACGGACGAATTCCGGGAGCGCACCATCGTGGTGACGACCCAGCACGGCGGAATGGGCTATGTGCGCAAGCTGCGGGAGCTGGGGGTGCAGGTCTGGATCCTGCCGTCCGCGACCCAGCGGGTGCCGATGGCGGAGTTCCGGAAACGCTGCGCCACGGAAAACATCACCGGCGTCTGCTTTGAGGGCGACGCGCAGCTGGTGAGCCAGATCCTGCAGGAGCGGCAGATCGACTACCTGTTTATCTACCGCGCGCCGCTGCTGCTGGCGGACGACCGGGCCAAGCCGGCCCTGAGCGGGCTGCGCACCGAGAAGCTGGTGAATGCGATCCGGCTGGCCGACGTGCGGCAGGAAATCTTTGGCGACGACACCCTGACGCGGGGCCGGGTGACCTACCCGGAGCAGATGCACATCGATGAGACTACATTTAGCCTCGGGTAATGCGCACAAGGCCGGGGAGTTCGCCGCGCTGGCGGCGGCGTCGGGTCTGCCGGTGGAGATTGTCGCCGGTGGCGCGGACGGTGGGATGCCGCCGGTGGTGGAGGATGCCGGCACCTTTGCCAGCAATGCCCGCAAAAAAGCGCGCGCCCTGCGCGCGGTGCTCCCGGCGGGATCCTGGGTCCTGGCGGATGACAGCGGACTGTGCGTCGCGGCGCTCGACGGCCATCCGGGGGTGGAGTCGGCCTACTATGCCGGCCCGGCGGCCGACAGCGCGGCGAACCTCGGCAAACTGGTTGCGGCGATGCGCGGCGTGCCCGCGGACCGCCGGCAGGCGTATTTTGCCTGTGTGCTCGTGGTGATCGACCCGCCGGGCAGCGAGCATGCGTTCGAGGGCCGCTGTGAAGGCACGCTGCGGGACACCCCGTCCGGCCGCCCGGGGTTCGGCTACGATCCGCTGTTTGTGCCCGCGGGGCACGCGCTGACCTTTGCGGAGCTGCCTGAGCAGGAGAAGAATGTCCTCAGCCACCGCGGCCGTGCCTGGGCGCAGCTGGCCGCCTGGCTGCGGTCGCGCGCCTGAGCCTTGGCCGGAAAACCGGAGGCGGCGCTACTGGAAGAGGAAACGGCCCAGGTCCAGCGTCTCGAGCGCGGCATTGCGGTCGTCGGTCCAGACCAGCTGCGCATTGCCGAGTTGGGAATCGCCCGTCGTGACCAGATGCCGGACCCGGCCCTTGTCCTCCTCGTCGAGGAACCAGGTGGGAATTTCCTTCGTCTGCTCGGGCTTCCCGATGACGATGTATTCCGTGGAAGTGGGATCCCAGTCGCGCTCCTTGCCCGGCTCGATGACATCGCCCTTGATGTCGGTCTTCACGTCGATGGCGGCCAGTCCCAGGCTGCGGGCCGTGGCCTCGACCATCGGATAAAACCGGGAATAGCGCGAAGACGCGTGGACGACCAGCAGGCCGTTGCGGGCGGCGAGCCGGCGCAGGTAAACGTTCATGGCCTCCGCGGTCAGCAAATGCGGCGGGAAGCCGTCGCGGGTCAGCGCATCGATCACCAGCAGGTCATAATCGGTCTTGGAATCCTCGAGCGCCCGGCGGCCGTCCTGCGGGGCGAGATTGACGCGGCCGGCGGCGTCGGCGACGAACTTGAAATTCTCGCGGGCCACCCGGATTGACTTGGGATCGGTGTCCCAAAAATCGTAGCGATCCCCCGCCCGGGAATAGGCCGCGAGGGTGCCGCCGTTGCTGCCGACCACGCCGACATTCATGGCCAGGCGGGCCGCCTGGAACCGTTCCATCACGCGGCCAAGCCCGGAGCTTTCCGTGAAGTAGAGGGTCGGGCGCCGGCGACTGGCCGCATCCATCGTGAGCTGGGAGGCGACCTTGGTGGTTTCGCTGGAGAGGACGACGCTGCGCCGGCTGGTCTCGACGAAGATGTGGCCGTTGAGGTCGCGGGTATGGCGGATGCTCACGTTCTCGGTCGATTCACGCCGGATCTGGTGGATGCCGAGCCCGAGGACGGGGATGACCAGCGCACAGGCGATGACCACCGCGGTGCCGGGCTCCCGCCGGGGGGCCAGCCAGATGATCCCGGTGACCAGGAGCGCGACGGAGATGAGTTCAAACTCCACCGGCCGGCTGAAGAACTGCGGCAGGATGAGCCCGGAAACGAGGCCGCCCAGGAGACCACCGGCCGCCAGCACGAGATAGAAGCGGTCGACGCGCTGCGCCGGCCGCGTGCTGTGGAGCAGGGCGTTGCCGACGAGGCTGCCGCAGGCCGTGAGCAGATACAGGCACCAGGCGGTGCCGCCGTTGACCGTCGCAGATGTGAAGCCCTTGACCACCATGAAGCCGGTCAGGCTGATCGTCAGAAAGACAATGGCGACGAGGGTCATCCAGCGCTGCCAGCGGCCGGAGAAGGTGACGAGGAAACCGAGCACGTAGAGGCCGAAGGGGCCGACCCAAGCGATGGGGTTGGCGCCGATTTCCGCCGTGACGTGATAGGTGGCGCCGAGCATGCCGGCACAAGTGAGGGCGCTCAGCCAAAGCCACAGAATGATCGAGCCGGGTTCCAGCACCTCGGCCGGCCCGGACGCTGGCGCCGCGTTACTGCCGGCGGAGCCGGTCTTGACGAGGTAAGCCGCGGTCCCGATCAGGGCGGCGATGATCACCAGGAAGCCCTGCCAGTAGAAGCCCTGGTCGCTGAGTCCGAGGTTGGTCTCGATCACAAACGGATAGAGCAGCAGCGCGATCAGGCTGGCCGCACTCGCGATGGCGTGGACGTAGTAAGGCACTTCCCCGCCCGTCTGGCGCAGCCAGCCTTGGAGCAGCGGTGACGCGCTGAAGAGCAGCACCATGGCGGGCAGGCTGGCGAGGGACAGACGCGCGACGACGCCGAGGGTGCTGGCGGCCGCATTGGCGGGGTCGCTGGGCAGATGGAACGTCAGGACGGCCAACGCCGCCAGGATGACCGTGGCAGTCAGCTGGAACAGGGCGCTCTTCCGCGCCAGCCAGGCGGCCCAGCTGTAGCCCAGCAGGAGGGTCAGCTGAAAGTACACCATGCAGCCCACCCAGATGCCGGAAGTGCCGCCGTAGATCGGCAGGAGGCGCTTGCCCATCATCGGCAGGAGGACGAACGCGAGGAACGCCGCCAGCGGCACAATCGCGATGACAAGCGGGGGCAGGGCGCGGGCCAAAAGACTTTTGGGGTGGTTGGAATCATTCATGGTAAGCGGGGATGAACGGAAATTATCCGCCCTGCGCCAGCGCGAGCAAGGCGCGGGCCGGGGAGGCGCCGATGGCGGGGTAGGCCTCGCAGGGTGTCCAGCAGTTCGGGCAGCGCTGGTCGATGACGGCCTGGCGGATGCCGTCGCGGCGGGCCGCCTCGATGATGGGCATGAGGGCGAAACCGGAATTGCGCACGTTGCCGAGGGGCTGGTCCCAGATCGTGCACGGGTAAACCTCGCCCTTTTCGGACAGGTACGCGGTGGAGAGCAGGGCCGAGCAGGTGATCGAGGTCTTGCCCGTGGCGAGGTACTTCATGGCCTCGGCACGGTAGATCCGCTCGACCGCGCGCATCACCGGGGCGCCGCCGCTCTTCGGTTTGCCGGCCGCCAGGCGCAGGGCCGCGGCGATCTCGCGGCGGTGCTCCTCGCCGCCGAAGCCGTCCGTTTCGCTCTTGGCCGCATTGCCGTAGTAATGCTGTGAAAGGTGCGGGATGTTCAGGTGAAATTCGCCCCAGTCGAGGGGGGATTCCTGGCGGGTGCGCAGCGCGTCGTTGACGGCGGCGAACGTCGCCTCGACCAGCTCCGAGGTGGTCTGGCCGCATGAGCCCTTGTGGCCGTGGAGCGTCATGCCGACGAAAACCTGCCCGGGGCCGAGCACGCGGCGGAGCGAGGCGAAGGTGTCGACGGCGTGCGCGAAATCGTTGCGGATGCCGCGCAGGCGGTCGTTGAGCTCGGGCGGGCCGTCGATCGAGACGGTCACGACCAGCTGCGCCCGGATGGTGGCCTGCAGCTGCCGGACCGCCTCCTCGATCCGTTTCGTGGCGATGCCGTTGGTGGGAAAGTGCACGACCAGCAGGTCGGGGCAGGCCTGCGCAAAGGCCTGCACGACCTCGACGAAGTCCGGGCGGTCGGTTGGTTCACCGCCGGTGAAGTCGATCCACTGGAGAAACGGGTTGGCCGCGGCCACCGCGCGCACCTCGTCCAGCGTCAGCTCGTTGTCGAGGCCGCCGGGCGTGTCCTTGACCTTCCAGATGTCGCAATAGACGCAGCGCGAATGGCAGCGCTTGGTGACGACGAAGATGAGCTTGGTCGGCCGGCCGGCCACGCCGGCGGCGGCGGCGGCGGTGCGCATGCCGAAACGGCTCCAGGAATACAGCGCGCTCATTTGGCGGTCGCCGGGGTGGGCGGGCGGGCGGTGGCGTCGAGCTCGGCGCGGGCCCGGGCGAGCATGGTGTCGAGGTCGGAGTCGCGGTGGGGCGGCTGGGGCGGCCGGCTGCTGAAGCGCGCGAGGCCCTCCGGCGTGTCGAGGCGGAACAGGGCGATCTTGTCGGACTGGCAATAGACGCGGGCGAGTTCGGTGGCGTGGGCCTCGACGAGGAGCTTGCCGGTCTCCCGGGCCAGCGGCGGCTCGGCGTTATGCCAGAAGCTCCAGTGCAGGTAGACCCCGCCCGGGTATTGGTTGGCCAGCTCGCGCAGGTCGGTCCGTACCATCTGCTCGAGGGTGAAGAACTGCGAGGAATTGACGCCCTGCAGCAACCACGCGCAGGGATCCGGGGACAGGACGATCGAGCCGCCCGGCAAGGTGGGGGCGATCCTTGCGATGAAATCGACGTCCGCCTTCGCCTCGATCGCCTCACGGCTCAGCGTCGGCACGTAGTGCATGGCGGCGGCCCAGTTGATCAGGCCGCAGGCGGCCAGCGCGCCGGCCCACACCGGGGCGCGGCGGAGCAGGGCGTACAGCCCGGTCAGGCCGATGCCCATCAGCACGGCGACGGGAGCGCAGGACACCACGCCGTAGCGCGAGCTGGCGCCGTAATAATAGCCGCCGGCGTAAAACAGGATGAAGATGCCCCACGAGAAAGCGAACCAGGTGCCCACGGCGAGGCCGGCCGTCCGGTTCCGGATCAGCAGCCAGAGCGCGCCGGCGACGGCCAGCACCGTGCCGGCCACCGGGAACCAATGCGAGTCGATGAAATACCCGCCGTTGCTGTGCAGGTTTTTCCCGATGAAATCGAAGGCGAAGCGGCGCCCGTCCGTGGCGCCCCAGCTCTCGGTGCGCACCGACCACAGGTGCACGAGGCTGGGCGTGGCGAGCGCGGTCGCCAGGGCGAGCGCGCCCCAGGCCGACAGATCCTCGATGAACCGGTCCTCCGTGGACCAGAGCACCACCGCCACCAGGGGAAAGGCGAGGAGCGACTCCGGCCGGAAGTACGCGGCAAAGGCGGTGGCGCCGGCCAGGACCAACCCGCTGGCGGGCAGCCCCTGCGCCGTCTCGGAATCGCGCAGGCGGGCATGCACGCAGGCGGCGAGAAAGGCAAAGGCCGTGGTGGCCGCGGCGGCGGGCTCGACGGCGACGGTGTGGCCCCACCACATCACCAGCGGGGTGAACATGAACAGCAGGGCCGCCGCCACGCCCGCGCCGGCCGGCAGCGTCCACGGCGCCAGCACCAACCCGAGATAGAGGGCGGCCGCCGCCAGGCCGACGAGCGCCCGGTTCAGGAAGTGCGCACTGGCATCGGACACGCCCGCGATGCGGTAAATCCACGACAGCAGGTAGGGCAGGCCGTTGGGCTGCTTGTTGACCACCGGGCTGTACATCTCGAACTTGCCGTATTCCGCCCGGGCATAGTTGGCGCCCTCGGCGCGGCCGGTGTGCGCGATGGTCTGGCCGATCTGCGCGTAGATGTGCTCGTCGAAGAAAATGCGCGTGGTCTCGGGCGCGAGGCCGCAGCTGAGATAGCCGCCGATCGCCAGCGCGAGGGCCGTCAGGCAGCGGCGACGCCCGAGGATCCGGGCCAGTGGCACGCCGACCCCGGCCAGCCCGGCGAGGACCGCGACCAGGCAGGCGTGCATGCCCCAGACCGTGGCCGAGGGAACGACGCTGCGCTGCTCGTCAATCGAGGGGAGGGTGCCCACCCGGTAGGCCCAGGCGCCGGTCAGCACCAGGATGACCACTGTGCCGATCAGCCAGCCGAGACGGGAACGAAGGGAGGAGGAGGTCATGGGCGGGGGGCGGCCGCGGTGGATTTCTTGGAGAGCAGGGCGGAACCCAGCGCGAGGTGCTGCACGCCGCTTTCCAGCCAGGCTTCCACCACGCCCTCGGCGGCGTCGGACATCGGCTTGCCGTGCATGTTGAGGCTGGTGTTAATGACCGCGCCGGTGCCGGTGAGGGCCTTCACCCCGGCGAGGAGCCGGTACCAGGGATCGGACGTGTTTTCGGCGACCATCTGCGGACGGCAGGAACCGTCGGGGCCGATGGCGCCGGCAAGGGCGGCCCGGCCGCGCGGGGTCGTCGCGAAGCCCGTGGTCATGTGGAGATTGGTGTCCCGCGGGCCGCGGTAGTCGGCCAGCAGCTCCGGCGCCTCGGAGAGCAGCATGGTGGGGCAGAACGGCTGGAACCACACGCGGCGCTTGAGGCGGAGGTTGAGGTCATCGCGGGCGGCCACGCTGTCGGCGCGGGCGACGATGCTGCGGGCGCCGAGGGCCCGGGCGCCGAGCTCCATGCGGCCCTGGGCCCACATCACGATCTCACCGGCGGCCACGCGCTCGGCGGCAGCGACGGCGATGTCGGCGGGCCGGAGGAACTCGGCCGAGTGGGCGTGGGCGATGGCCTCGGCGTCGCGGCCCAGGTCGCCATGGTCGGTCCCCAGCCGGAAATCGTTGAAAGGCTCGGGCCGCCGGCCCGTGACGCGCAGCCAGGTGGCCAGCGCCGCGCCGAGCGCGAGGCCGCCGTCGCCCATCGCGGGGCAGACCTCGAGGCGCTCGATGCCGGGGGTGTTGCGGATCAGCCGGTTGACCTTGATGTTGGAGGCGACGCCGCCGGCGTAGCCGAAGTTTCCCTGGCCCGTGGCGGTGGCGAGCATGCCGAAAAACTGCGGGACGAGGATCTGCAGCGTCTGCTGGGCCATCTTGCAAACCTGCTCGCGCGGCGTGCACCAGATCACCTTGGCCACCTCGCGCGCCATGTGGCTCGGGGCGATGCGGCACCGGAGCACCGGCAGGCCCTTGGCGTCGGCGGTCAGGGAGAACCAGGAGAGAAAGGGATTGGTGGCGGCGGGGGTTTCCGCGGCAAAACTGGCGAGCGCCATCACCTTGCCCTCGTCCTCCAACGGGCGCATCTGGAGCTCGTTCGTCACGTGCTCGAAGAACAGGCCGAGCGAGGCCGAGCCCGGGATCGAGATCAGTTTCTTCAGCGTCGGGCCGGTCTCGGACCATTCCCAGACCGAGCCGGACTCGCCGTCGCCAATGCCATCCAGCGTGACGATGAGCGCCGTGCGGTCCCACCGGGGCCACATCGCGGCGGAGGCGGCGTGCGCCTCATGGTGATCGACGAGAAAAGTGTCGCGCGCGGGGACGCCGAGCATCTTGGCCAGCGAATGCCGGGCCCAGGCGCGCAGGAATCCGTGGGTTTCCCACTGGGTGAGGCGGTATTTTGCCCGCTGCTTCAGCGCGTGGAAAGGACCCGGCGGCTCGAGGCGGCGGCGCAGCCGGTAATAATTCTCCTTCATCCACGGAAACGTGCGGGTGAGCGTCTTGGCGGGGTCCGAGGTGCAGGGCGACCAGGCCACACTCAGGCCGGCGACGAGGGGGCGCATGGCCGCGATGGCGCGGACGGGCAGCCCGACCTCCAGCTTGCGGCCGCTCAGCCGCTCCTCGTTCAGCGCGAGCACGACCTTGCCACCGATGATCAGCGCGGCCCCGGCGTCGTGGCCGTCCCATACCCCGATCACTGCGTCGTAAGAGTCCTTCATTGGCGGGCAGCACTGGATTTTTTCTGGGACCGGCAAAGGCCCCCTACCAGGTACCGGCCATAGGCCAGCCAGATCGACGGTTTGGCGAGGGAGATCTTGGAGTAACCCGCGGCCCGGCGGCGCTCGTGGGTCGGGACCTCGGCGATCCGGAGGCCGGCGGCCAGGGTGGCGGCGATCATCTCCATCTCGATCGTCGTGTGGCGGGAGCGCAGGTTTAGGCCGCGAAAGACGTCCGTGCGGATCGCGCGGAACCCGTTCTGCGAGTCGGACAGGCGGGAGCCGTAGCGCCAGTTGAACATGAAGGTGATGAAGGCCGAGCCGGCGAGGCGGAGGAATTCGTCCCCGCCGCCATGCAGCTCGTCGGAGCCGCCGAGCAGCCGGGAGCCGGTGACGTGCTCGGCCTGGCCGGCCTTGATCGGCGCGGCGAGCATCGGGATGTCGACGGGGTCGTGGGAGCCGTCGGCGTCGACGAAGACGCAGATCGGGGTGGTGACGTGGTCGACGCCGAGGCGCAGGGCGGCGCCTTTGCCCAGGCCCTGGTCACGCACGACTTCCGCCCCGGCCGCGGCCGCGATCTCGGCGGTGCGGTCGGTCGAGCCGCCCTCGACAACCACGACCTTGGCGACGTAATTGAGGCACTCCTTCACGACGAGGCCGACGGTCAGCTCCTCGTTGCGGGCGGGGATGATGGCGGTGATGTCGGGGTCGGGCAGGTCCTCGGCGCGGACGAAGTCGTCTGCGGCGGCGCGGCCCTGGCGCAGCAGGCGCCGGGCGCGGCGGATCACGAACAAGGCTTCGCCTTCGCCAAACCGGATAATGTCGCTGTCGTCATCCATGGGTCGAAAGAGTCAAAAAAGAGTGAAAAATAAACCGCGCCGGGGCAGGGGAATTTCCGCCGCGTGCGAGCACGGGCGGGCAGGCTGGGCGGTGCGGATCACCAGACGAAGAAGCTGCCGCGACTGAACGCAGTCGTCTGGGGCGAGCCGGCCGGCGGATGGCTCAGCAGGCCTTCATCGAAGGTAAAAAGACGGTTAGCCGGCGCACGATAGACTCTACCGGGCTGCTGGAACGGCATGACGAAGGTCTGGGACTGGAAGAGGCGCCCCAAGGAACCGGTGACCGTGACATTGTAGTCGTGCCAGTTCTCCAGATAGCGCAGCAGGTTTTGGGCGCCACCGCTGGCGTTGGTCGAGGTCGCCGAAATATTTCCGGTCAAAATACCGGAGTTAATCGTCATGGGCCCCGGCGCAACGCGGGAGGTGAGATCAGTGTTGGCGGCATTGGCGTCGTCCCAAGCTGGGGAGAGCGCCGTAATGGCGTCGGCCATGAGCATCGAGGGATTGGTCGACCCGTCGGCCAGGTGGGGAGTGGCGGTATTATAGTCGCCCTGAATATAAAGCGCGCCGTTGGTGGTGACCGACATGCCGTTGCCCGAACGGCCATAGATGTCAGTGCCGTTGATTATCCGGATGGCCTTGGGGGTGGTGCTGTTGCTGTCCCGCAAATTGAAATAGATCGCGCCATTGAAGTCGTTGGCCCCGGAGGGGTAGGTCGACTCGATGGTGGTCCTCAGCGCCGCCATATCGATGGTCGTGATCTGGACGTTCTTCAGCTCGCGCTGGTCGTAGACGGACTTGTTGACCGGCCCGGTGACGATCCCGGCATAGCTGGAGGTCACATCGGTGCCATCCGCCTTGGTGACGGTGATGGTGTTGTCCGTGTTGACCGTGACGCGCAGCCCGGCGCGCGTGTACATCCGCTGCACGTTGATGGTGGGATCGTCGCCCTTGGTGCTATCCCAACTCGGATATTCATCGTGATTGCTGGCCGTCGGCGGGGGTAGAATGGCCGCGCGGTAGACATCGTTTTCGGAGGAAAACAAGTCGGGCCGCAGATTCACCTCGGCCGAGGCATCCACGCCGCCCGACAGGTTCTCGGGTTCGGTCATCGCCTCGACCTGGGAGGCTTGGGAAGTGCCAAAAGTGGGCGCGGTCAGCGTGGATCCAGGGGGCGTGTTGGGTTTGCGCAGGACGGTGTTGCCGAGCGAGTCCTGGTTGAAATAGCCGCCGGTCAGGTAGCGCACTTTCTTGTCCAATTCGACAATGGCGCCATTCTGGCCGCCGATGTAGATGCTCCCGTTGGCGGCGACGGCACCGTTGATGATCAAACCGTTGCCCGGGTTCAATTCCAAGTCCCCCTGGAAGAAGACGCCGTACTGGAAGATCGAGGAATTGGAGGAGGCGAAGCGGCGGCCGACGCGAACCGAAAGCTCGTTGCGGAAGAAGCTGGCGGTATTGGGCAGGACCTCGATCCGCACGGTCACGTAGGTTACCTGCCCGCGCTTGGTCGTGTTGGGGATGATGCCGTCGAAAAAGTCATAGGCCGAGTCGTACCACATGCTGCGGCGAACCTTCCAACCTTGGGCGCGATGAACGGCGAGATAGGGGTCCCGCTCGTTGCCCGGGGTGGTGTCCGGGAAGGGGGCGACGTCGACGACCGTGGCCATCGAGGTGGGGGTCTGGGCGGCGGGCACGGCGGACATGATCTTGGTCACCCACTGGAAATAAAGGCTCTCCATCTCGCTCTCGGCGACGGCGCGGGCCTGGGCGCGCATCTCATTTCGCATCGTCAGCTTGTACGAGTTCATCGTCAGCTCGAGAATCGAGGCCGCCGCAATGGCCAGGAGGATAATGAAGGACAGCGTGGCCAGCAGGATGCCGCCGGCTTCAGATTTCATTTTCATGGCGAGATAAAGCTAACAGCGTGGGCGCGGCTCAACCGTCGTACTCGACGGTCGAGGTGGTCGTGGTGCTCGTCGACGTCGAGGTGGAGGTGGACGTTGACGTCGTCGTACTGGTGGACGTCGAGGTGCTCGTCGAGGTCGAGGTGCTCGTCGAGGTCGAGGTGCTGGTGGAAGTCGTAGTCGAGACGGACGTCGAGGTGCTGGTGGTAGTGCTCGTCGACGTCGAGGTGCTGGTGGACGTGCTGGTTGAAGTACTGGTGGACGTCGTGGTGGAGACGGACGTCGAAGTGCTGGTCGAGGTGCTGGTCGAAGTCGTCGTGGAAACGGAGGTCGAGGTCGAGGTGGAGGTGGTGGTGGAGACGGACGTCGACGTGGAGGTGCTGGTGGAGGTGGTCGTGGAGACGGACGTGGACGTGCTCGTGGAGGTGGTGGTGGAAACGGAGGTCGAGGTCGACGTGGACGTGCTGGTGCTCGTGGAAGTAGTAGTGGAGACCGACGTGGAGGTACTCGAGGTGCTCGTGGTGGACGTCGTAGTGGTAACGGACGTGGAGGTGCTGGTCGTCGTCGTGGAACTCGTGGAGGTCGTGGTCGACACAGACGTCGAGGTCGAGGTGGAGGTGGTGGTGGAGACGGACGTCGAGGTCGAGGTGGAGGTCGAGGTGCTCGTGCTGGAGGTGGTAGTGGATGTGGTTGTGGTGGTCGTCGTGGTGATGGACGTCGAGGTCGACGTGCTCGTGGACGTCGAGGTGGAGGTCGAAGTGGAGGTGCTGGTGCTGGTCGACGTGCTGGTGCTCGTGGAGGTCGTCGTACTCGTGGACGTGCTGGTGGACGTGGACGTCGAGGTGGAGGTCGAAGTGGTGGTGGACGTGGTCGAGGTGGTGGACGTGGAGGTCGAGGTGCTGGTCGAACTGGTGGAGGTCGTGGAAGTCGTGCTGGTGGAAATCGAGGTCGTGCTGCCCATGATCGAGACGGCGCTCATGGGGTTGCCGGACTTCGGCATGATCAGGCCCTCGGTGTGGTTGGCCTCATAGAATCCCGCCTTGCCACCGGCAAACGGGCCGGAGCTGACGGGTGTGGCATAAGTAAACTCCCAGCCGACGGCCGGCTCGGGCGTGATGGCACTCGGACCAGGCACCAGGATAAAGGGATACCGCGCAGAGGTCGCGACGTTGCTGGAGAGCACGATGTAGGTCTCGGGATCGCCGATGGGCGGCGGCGTGGTGCGGGCGGTGGTTTGATACCAGCGCATCTCGAAGAGCCCCGGATATTTCGTGGACGTCGCGGTCTGGTAGGCGCGCTGGCGCTGGACAGAGATCAAGACGCCGGCCTGCACGTCACTCGGCATACCGCTGGTCAGGGAGGCGATGGACTGGGCCGCGCTGGCGCCCAAGGTAACGGTCACATCACCCTGGGTATTGGGCGGCCGCTGATCGTCCACGATGAGGAGAGGGGCGCCGGAGCCAAAGCTCGGGCTGTCCATCATGAGGTAATCTCCCGCCGTGGGGTTGAGCCCGGCCGGGAGACTGAGGACGAGAGAGGTACTGGACCGAGAGGTGGCATCACGGACCTTGCCGAAGGGGCCGATGTTAAAACGGTAGGTCAGGCGCGAGTAGCGCACGGGCGTGGTGGCGCTCGGGCCCGAATACTGCGGCGCGAGGGACGGGGGATCCGCGACGGCCATGGAGATCTCCTTGTTGAGATGCTCCTGCACGAGACGGGTGGCAGTGACCGCCTCGTCGGCGAGCATGTTCTTCCGAATAACCTTGGAAGACATCACCACGATTGTGGCGATGGCAGCGAGCAGCAGCCCGGCCACCGCGAGGGTCGCGAGGATTTCGACCAGCGTGAAGCCACGGGGGCGGCGGGACCGGCGGAGAAAGCTGGGCGCGGGAAAATTCATCGGACGGAGCGGGCCACGATATAGCTCTGGGTCTGGGGGCGTCCCTTGATCTGATAGGTGATCGTGAAGGTCGCCTGCAGGAGCCAGCCAGCGGCGGTGGCGGTCACGGATCCGGCCGTGGCGCCGGTGCCGTTGTCCAGGTTGGTCACGGAACGCGTGACAACCGCTGGCACCCGGCTGCTGGCGGACTCACCCAGCGTCACGGCCAGACCAGCGGCGTTGCCGGAGACGAGATTGCCGGAAGCATCGGTCCAATTCAGCCCGACGCCAGTCGGCGTGGAGGTGGTGACAAAAAGCGGGCGGGTGATGGTCTGGCCGGTGAACGGATCCTGGTCCGTCGTCTGCAGGCGCAGAAACTGATCGGAAAATGACTCTAACATCGCCCGGCTGTTGTCGCGATGGCGGGCGAGGGTGACCAGTTCGTAGGACTTGAGCATCATCGCGTAGACCCCGAGGATCCCCACGCTGAAGATCAGCGTCGCCATCATTGTTTCCGCCAGGGTGAACCCGCCGCGGACGCGCCGCCGCATCCCAGAGCCGAAACTGTCGGCAAGATGCGGGGTGCTGGGTTGGGTTTGTGGCATGTAATTGGTCGGGTGAACCGGTTTACCGGCGCCCATCGCGAATAACATGAAATTGTAACTCGCGGAGCCCGAAGGCGAACCTAAAAAAGCGACGATCGGCCCGTACCAGCGCCCGGCAACCCGGGCGGCCTGCCGCGGCAGGTTGAGGGACGATGGAGTGAGAAAGATTTCACGAAGCCGGCGCATCAGGTGCACACCATACAGGCAATACGCTGCGCCGCATAGAGGCATACGAGGGGTTAATAGCCCCTAGCACACATGGCCATTCGGCCCTAGCCTAGCAGTGCGGCGCCCTGATCTGCCCTCGTCAAACCGGGAATCCCACCGGCTCTCCCAACCGTTCGCGTTTCCTCACGCCGGCGGAATCTGGACGTCCTATCTGGGCAGGCCAGGACTTGGTTTAACCGTCATACTCGACGGTCGAGGAGGAACTCGTCGTGGAGTGCGTCGTGTGAACCGTACTGGTCGAGGTGGACGTGGAGGTGCTCGTCGAGGTCGAGGTCGAAGTGCTGGTGGACGTGGACGTGCTGGTCGAAGTGCTGGTGGACGTCGAGGTGCTGGTGGACGTTGTCGTGCTGGTCGACGTGGACGTGCTGGTCGAACTGCTGGTGGACGTCGTGGTGCTCGTCGAAGTTGACGTGCTGGTGGACGTGCTGGTCGTCGAGGTAGTGGAGGTCGACGTCGAGGTCGAAGTACTGGTCGAAGTCGTGGTGGAGACTGATGTCGAGGTCGACGTGCTCGTCGTGGTCGAGGTCGAGGTACTGGTCGAGGTCGAGGTGGACGTGGACGTGCTCGTCGTCGAAGTCGTGGAGGTGGAGGTCGTGGTCGTGGTGGACGTGGAGGTCGACGTCGAGGTCGAGGTGCTCGTGGAAGTCGACGTGGAGGTGGAGGTCGACGTGGACGATGTCGTCGTGGTTGTCGTGGTAGTGACGGTCGTCGAGGTGGTGGACGTGGAGGTCGTGGTCGAGGTCGAGGTCGACGTGCTGGTGGTCGACGTGGTCGAGGTGGAGGTGGAGGTCGAGGTGCTCGTCGAAGTCGTGGTGGAGACAGATGTGGAGGTGGACGTGGAGGTCGTGGTCGAGGTCGAGGTCGAAGTGCTGGTCGAGGTCGAGGTGCTGGTCGTCGAAGTGGACGTGGTCGAGGTGCTGGTCGTCGTGGTCGACGTGGTCGTGGTCGACGTGGTCGTCGAGGTGGAGGTGGACGTCGAGGTGGACGTGGACGTGGACGTGCTCGTGGAGGTGGACGTCGAGGTGGAAGTGGTCGTGGAGGTGGTAGTGGAGGTCGACGTGCTCGTACTGGTCGAAGTGGAGGTGGAGGTGGACGTCGAAGTGGACGTGGAGGTGGACGTCGAGGTGGAGGTGGACGTCGAGGTGGAGGTGGACGTCGAGGTGGACGTGGTGGTCGTCGAAATCGAGGTGGTGCTGCCGACGTAGGAGACGGCATTCATAGGATTGCCGGACTTCGGCATGATCAGGCCCTCGGAGTG
>CAIQKV010000118.1 GCA_903872505.1 uncultured Opitutia bacterium | reverse complement strand
GCCGGTGGCACAGCCGAGGTTCACGAGGCGGCCTTCGGCCAGGATGTAGATGCTCTTGTTGCCGGGGATATGGTAGCGGTCGTATTGCGGCTTGATGTTCTCGATGGTCACGCCCTTGGCGGCCTTGAGCTTGTCCACCTGGATCTCGTTGTCGAAGTGGCCGATGTTACAGACGATCGCCTGGTCCTTCATCTTTAGGATGTGGTCCACGGTGATGATGTCGCAGTTGCCGGTGGTGGTGACGTAGATGTCGCCGACGCCGAGGGTGCTTTCGATGGTGTTGACCTCGAAGCCCTCCATCGCGGCCTGCAGGGCGTTAATCGGGTCGATCTCGGTGACGACCACGCGGGCGCCAAAGCCCTTGAGCGAGTGGGCCGAGCCCTTGCCGACGTCGCCATAGCCGCAGACGCACGCGACCTTGCCGGCGATCATGACGTCGGTGGCGCGCTTGAGGCCGTCGGCGAGTGACTCGCGGCAGCCGTAGAGATTGTCGAACTTCGACTTTGTGACCGAGTCGTTGACGTTGATGGCGGGGACGCGGAGTTTCCCCTTCTCCAGCATCTGGTAGAGGCGGTGCACGCCCGTGGTGGTCTCCTCGGAGACGCCGCGCCAGGCCTTCGCGATGGTGGTCCAGCGGAGCGGATCCTCCTGGTGGACGCGCTTGAGCACATTCTTGATCACCTGCTCCTCGTGGGAGCCGGACGGGGTGTTGACCCAGTCGCTGCCCTCCTCGAGTTCGCAACCCTTGTGGATCAGCAGGGTGACGTCGCCGCCGTCGTCGACGACGAGCTGCGGGCCCTGGCCACCCGGGAAAGCGATGGCCTTGAGCGTGAGATCCCAGTATTCCTCGAGCGTCTCGCCCTTCCAGGCGAAGACAGGCGTGCCGGTCTTCGCGATGGCCGCGGCGGCGTGGTCCTGGGTCGAGAAGATGTTGCATGAACACCAGCGCACGTCAGCGCCGAGTTCCTTCAGCGTCTCGATCAGGACGGCCGTCTGAATCGTCATGTGCAGCGAGCCGGTGACGCGCACGCCGGCGAGCGGCTTGGACGGGCCGAATTTTCTGCGGACGGACATCAGGCCGGGCATTTCGTGCTCGGCAATGGTGATCTCCTTGCGACCCCACTCGGCGAGCGAGAGGTCCTTGACGTTAAAATCGTGCGCTTTCGGCGCGGTGGATGCGGTGCCCATGATGGTGTTGATGATAAGGTTACTTCACCGCGGCGCGGAGCGCGGCGGTCTTGTTGGTCTGCTCCCACGGGAGGCCGGCCTTGCCGAAGTGACCGTAGTTGGTCGTCTGGCGGTAGATCGGGCGGAGCAGGTTGAGCTGGGTAATGATCTCGGCGGGTTTGAAGCCGAAGACCTTGGTGACGGCGCGGGCAATGCGCTCGTCGGAGACCTTCCCCGTGCCCATGGTGTCAACGTAGACGCTGACGGGATCGGGATAGCCGATGGCATAGGCGACCTGCAGTTCGGCGAGTTCGGCGAGGCCGGCGGCGACGATGTTCTTGGCGACCCAGCGGCACATGTACGCGGCCGACCGGTCGACCTTCGACGGGTCCTTGCCCGAAAACGCCCCGCCGCCGTGGCGGCCCCAGCCGCCGTAGGTGTCGACGATGATCTTGCGGCCGGTGAGGCCGGAGTCGCCCTGCGGCCCGCCGATGACGAAGCGCCCGGTCGGGTTGATCAGAAACTGGGTCCGCTTCGTGAGCATCCGCTTCGGGATGACCTTCCGGATGACGTTATCGATGAGGTAGCTCTCGATCTGGCGGTGCGACACATCGGCGGTGTGCTGCGTGGAGATGACCACGTTGACGACCTCGACGGGCTTGTCGTTCTCGTAGCGGATGGAGACCTGCGACTTCGCGTCGGGTCGCAGCCACGGCGCCTTGCCGGACTTGCGGATCTTGGTCAGCAGGCGACCGAGGCGGTGGGCGAACATCACCGGTGTCGGCATCAGCTCGGGCGTCTCGTTGCAGGCGTAGCCGAACATCAGGCCCTGGTCGCCCGCGCCCTGCTCGGCCTTTTTCTTGCCCGTGGCCTTCTTGGCGTCGACGCCCTGCGAGATATCGGGCGACTGCTTGGTCAGGTAATTGTTGATGAAAACGCTGTCCGCGTGGAACACGTCGTCGCTGTTCACGTAGCCGATGTCGCGGATGGCCGCGCGCACGATCGCCTCGTAGTTCAGCGTCGCCTTCGTGGTGATCTCGCCGGCGAGGATGACCATGTTCGACTTCACCATGGTTTCGCAGGCGACGCGGCTGTACCGGTCCTGCGCCAGGCAGGCGTCGAGCACGCTGTCGGAAATCAGGTCCGCGACCTTGTCGGGATGTCCTTCACCGACGGATTCGGAGGAGAAAACAAATTTATTGGCCATAGGAGGCGCACAGGCAACCCCGGCCGCCCCGCGCTAGCAAGCCCAAACATCAACGCATAACGATTTACTGATATGAAATTGTAAATTCCTTGATCGCGCGTCGCCTCACCTCACTCCACGCTTGCCGGTGCCCCTCCCGGCCGGCTCACTTTCGCGCACCGCCGGGCCACCCGGCCCGCCCGGTTATCCCCCACCCTCCCATGTCCACTCCCGTCGTGATCGACCTGGCCGCAATCGAAAATCTCCGCGCGCTCAACCCGGGCGACCAGGATGCGTTCCTGCGCGAGATCACGGGCATCTTTCTCGAGGACACGCCGCAGCGCATCGCAGAGCTGGAGCAGGCGCTGGCCGCGGGCGACGCGGCCCGGTTTTCCCGCGCGGCGCACAGCATCAAGGGCAGCTCGGCCAACCTCGGGGCGACGGCGCTGCGGGCCGTGGCCGAGCAGTTGGAGCGGCAGTCGCACAAGGAGGGCCTGGGCGGCGTCGCGCCCCTGCTGGGCAACCTGAAGGTGGAATTTTCCCGCGCCCAGGCCGAGCTCGGCCGGATCATCGGCTAGGGCGGCGGGTTCCACCCGCCGGCCTCAACCGCGGTCGAGGAAAAATCCGCGCTGCTTTTCCGAGACGGGCAGGCTGGCCCGTTCCATCACCTTGAGCAGATCCTCCCAGATCAACCGCTTCGAGCGGTTCGACTGGTTGCGCAGGATATAGCTCGGATGGTAGGTCACCATCAGCGGCCGGCCGGCGAACTCCCGCCACTGGCCCCGGATCTCGCCCAGCGCCTTGAACGCGTCGGCCCCGAGAAGCCCCTGCGCCGCCGTGGCCCCCAGCGCGACCAGCAGCCCGGGATTCACCACCTCGATCTGCGCCTTGAGATAGGGCAGGCAGTAAGCCAGTTCCGGCGCGGTCGGCGGCCGGTTGCCATATTGCACCCCGCGCTCATCGGCCGGCATCGCGGGCCGCCAGTTCATGATATTGCCGATATAGACCTCCTCGCGCTTCAGGCCCATGCCATTGATCATCTTGGTCAGCAACTGGCCAGCGGGCCCGACAAACGGCTCGCCCTGGACCTCCTCCTCCGCGCCCGGGGCCTCCCCGACAAACATGATTTTCGCCTCCAGGCTGCCCACGCCAAACACCACCTGCTTGCCCGGGCGCACCTGCGCCCGGCAGACCGGGTCGCCGAGGATGCGGTCGCGCAGCGCCGCCCACCGGGCGGCCTTGTCGCCGTCCGGCAGCGTGAACGGCACGGGCGCCGGGAGCGGTGACTCCGGCGGCGGAACCGGCTTGGCTGCAAAAGTCCGCACGGGAGCCCGGTATTCAGGTACGGTCACCGGCGCCTCGGGGCGGGTGGACCCGGCCGGTGGTGGTGCCGCTGCCGGGGTGCGGGCCGCCACCGCCGTGCGCAGCCGGGCCAGACTGTCCTCGGAAACCGCGAGCGACTTCACGCCGCTGGCCTTGAGCCGTTTCAGCTCATCGGTGAGGGCGCGGAGCGAGGCGTGCATCAGGGTGGTGGGTTCCGGCCGGGCAGAAGGAGATTATTTCAGCTTCACGCGCAGGACGGCCGTCTCGTTGCCGCGGCCGACCAGCAGCACGAACTCCGCGCGCTGGGCATCCGCCTCGATCTCGTCCAGCTTCTGCGCGGCCGCGGCGAAGGTCTTCAGCTCCACGCCGTCGATTTCCTTGATCCAGTCATCCGTCCGGAGGCCCGCGATGGCGGCGGGGCCGTTCGGCTTCACAAAGTGCGCGATCACGCCGGTGCTGCTGCCCGTTTTGACGCGCAGCGCCACGGCGTCGCCGTAGACAAACTCGCGCGTGGTCAGCCCGATGCGGTCGAAATACTTCCGGTCGGCCTCGCTCATGAGCCGCGGCTCGTCGCCCAGCACGACGGGCAGTTCCAGCCGCGTCTCGCCGCGCAGCACCGTGAACGCCATGGTCCGGCCGGGCACCCGCCGCGCCACTTCCCGCTCGAGGTAGCCCACGACGACGTGATCGGGCTTCAGGCGCGGCAGCGGTGCGCCATCGATCGCCAGGAGGATGTCGCGGGCCTTCATGCCGGCCTTTTCCGCCGGGCTGCCCTCCAACACCTCGCTCACGACCACGCCCGACTGGTTCTCCAGATGGAGGAACTTCGCGACATCAGGATCCAGGGGTTGCAGGCCCGAGGCGCCCAGCCACGCCAGCGGGCGGCCGAAGACATTTCCCGGCACCCGTCCCAGATGAGGCAGCACCTCGGCCGCCAGCTGGAACGCGCTGCTTTCCTCCACGTTGACGAGGATCACCGGCGAGCCCGACCGGTCCATGCGCGTGAATTGCACAAAACTCTGCCCGAACGAACTCGCCGCGAGGCCGATGAATTCACCGGCGCGGTTGAACACCGGCAGGCCCGGCCCGGCGACCTCCTGCAGCGCGATCGCCGTGCGCTGCGGCAGCGACTGGATGAGGGCGACCCGGCTTACCAGCAGGTACGGGGCGAAGTCCTCGTCCCGGTTGCGCAGACCGATGCCCCAGACCTCCTCCGCCAGCGCGGGCTCCGTGACGGACTTGGCGGCATACACCGTGATCGGGATGAGGTCCGCCCGCACCGCCTCGGCCGCGCGCACGAAATGCCAGCCGGTGAGCGCGTCCTGCCCGAGATACACCGCCGGCACGCTCACCGCGCTGCCGGGACGGTAGATCTTGAAATCCTTCAGCTGCGTCGGCGTCATGCGCGAATTCACGGCCACTGGCGGGAGGATGATGGTGCCCTCGCGGTCGATGACGGTGCCGTACGAGACCGTCGGGCGCCGCTCGGTCTCCGTCTCGGTGTAGTATTCCACTGCGACCACCGATTTCACGCGCTCGGCCCACAAGGCCGGCAGATCCGCGGCGCGGACGGCGGGCCCGATGGCGAGCAGCAGGGCAAGGAGGCGAAGTTTGTTCATGGTTTCAAAACGTAGAGCGACACCTCGCGGTTGCGCTGCGCCTCGACGAGGACCGGCTGCGGCTTGGCCAGGTAGGCCGCGTGGATGGCCTGGATGGTGGCGAGGCTGGCCACCGGCTGCCGGTTGATCTTGGTGATGATGTCCCCGCGGGAGAGGCCCGCCACATCGGCCGGGAAGCCGGGCTGGACTCCGATGACGAGCACCCCGGTGGCGTCGTCCAGCTGGTTGTCCCGCGCATAGGTGCGGGTGACCTTGCGCACGCTCAGGCCCCATTTCTCCAGCACCCACTCCTCGCCCACCCGGCTCTCGAGTTTTTCGGTGACCACGGGATAGACGGCGGTCGACGCGCCGCGCTTCACGGTGAGCTTGACCGTCGCGCCCACCGGCAGGCTGGCGATCATGTTCTGGATCGGCGGCAGCTGCTCGGGAAACCGGCCGTCCACCTTCACGCCGTCGATGGCGAGGAGGATGTCACCCCCGCGCAGGCCGGCTCGGGCCGCCGGCGAGCCCCGGTCCACGTTGTCCACCAGCATGCCGGTGTTGAGCGCGAGCGCGTAAAAATTCTCAAAATCCTGCAGCGCCTTCGGCACGATGCCGATGTAGCTGCGGGTGATGGTGCCGTCGCGCACCAGCCCCTCGACCACGCGCCGGGCCGTGCTCACCGGGATCGCAAACCCGAGGTTGTTGGCGCCGAGGTAGCCGCGGGAGGAGATGCCGATGACCTTGCCGTCCTCGGTGACCAGGGGGCCGCCCGAGTTGCCCGGGTTGATGGCGGCGTCGGTCTGCAGCCAGGTGTTGAACGCACCGGTCTCGTACCCGTTCACGCCGCGGCTGTCCTCGAAATAGCGGCGGTTGTTCGAGATGATCCCGCGCGTGGCGGTGCGGGTCAGGCCGAAGGGCGTGCCGACCGCATAGACCGTCTGCCCGACGTAGAGCTTGTCGCTGTCGCCGAAGTCCGCATGCGTGAACTTGAGCCCCCGCCGCTTCACCTCCGCGAGGTCGAGCTGCAGGACGGCGAGGTCGGTCCAGTGGTCCCAACCGACGAGCCGGGCGCTGACCCGCTCCAGGCTGGCCAGGGTCACGGAGAGCTCGATCGCCCGCGGACTGGCGACGTGGGCATTGGTCAGGATGAGGCCGTCCTTCGAGAAGATGACCCCCGAGCCGATGCTGGCGGAGAGCCGCCGGGCCCCGTCCTCGAAGGCCCGTTCCCGGACGTCAATGCGCACCACGGCGTCAAAGAGCTCGTTGAAGCCCCGGCTCATCGCCGCCCGCGCCGGGGCGGCCAGCGCCAGGCTGGCGGCGATGAACCTGAGCATGATTGACCGGGAGGATGAAAACTTCACTGTGATGCGTTCTACGCGATGGCTACCAATTGCAAAGATTACAACTTCCTCGAAATCGAGCCTTACTGGCAATCTTTCTGGGATAAAAATCACTCTTTCCGCGCCGAAACCGGCGCGGCGGGCCCGAAGTACTACGTGCTCGACATGTTCCCGTATCCCTCCGGCTCCGGCCTGCACATCGGGCACCCCGAGGGGTACACGGCGACGGACATCGTCGCGCGGTACCAGCGCGCCCGGGGCCGCAACGTCCTGCACCCGATGGGCTGGGACGCCTTCGGCCTGCCCGCCGAGCAGCATGCCGTGAAGACCGGCACGCACCCCTCCTCCAACACCCAGAACAACATCGTCAACATCAAGCGCCAGATCAAGGCGCTGGGCTTTTCCTACGACTGGGAGCGCGAGATCGACACCACCGACCCGGAATATTTCCGCTGGACGCAGTGGATCTTCCTCCAGCTGTTCAAAAAGGGGCTGGCCTACGTGGACGAGCGCCCGGTCTGGTGGTGCCCGGAACTGCGCACCGTGCTGGCCAACGAGGAGATCGTCGACGGCAAGAGCGAGGTCGGCGGTTTTCCGGTCGAGCGCCGCAACCTGCGCCAGTGGGTGCTGCGCATCACCGCCTACGCCGAACGCCTGCTCGCCGACCTGAAAGACGTCAACTGGCCCGACTCGACCAAGCGCATGCAGGAGGCCTGGATCGGCCGCAGCGAAGGCGCGGAAGTCCTGTTCGCGCTCGAGAACCGGGCCCTGGGCCCGCTGAAGGTTTTCACCACCCGGCCCGACACGCTGTTCGGCTGCACCTACATGGTGCTCGCCCCCGAGCATCCGCTCGTCGATGCGCTGACGACTGCGGCGCAGAAGGGCGCGGTCGACGCCTACAAAAAGAAGACGGCGGGCAAAAGCGACCTCGAGCGCACCGACCTCGCGAAGGACAAATCGGGCGTGTTCAGCGGCTCCTACGCGATCAATCCCGTCAACCAGCAGCGTGTGCCCATCTGGATCGCCGACTACGTGCTGATGGGCTACGGCACCGGCGCCATCATGGCCGTGCCGGCGCATGACGAGCGGGACTTCGAATTCGCGACGCAGTATGCGCTGCCGATCGTCCAGGTCATCGCGGCCCCCAGTCCCGACGCCAAGCTCCCGTATGTCGGCGACGGCAAGGTGATCCACTCGGGAGCCTACAACGGTCTCGACTGGCCCGAGGCGAAAAAACGCATCACCGCCGATCTCGCCACGCGCGGCGTGGCCAAGGCCACGGTCAACTTCAAGCTCCGCGACTGGCTTTTCTCGCGGCAGCGCTACTGGGGCGAGCCGTTCCCGATCGTCTGGCTGAATGAGGCCGACTACCGCCGCGCCACCGCGCAGCGCAGCGGCGACGTGCCTGCCACGCCCGTCACGTTCACCAGCGGTGGCGTCACACAATACGCCCTGCCGCTCCCCGCCGCCGCGCTGCCGCTGGAACTGCCGGACGTGCAATCCTACCTGCCGAGCGGCAACGGTGAAAGCCCGCTGGCCAACGAAACTTCCTGGCTGGAAATCTGGCTCAACGTCGAGACCGGCGCCGCCGTGCCCGCCAGCGGGCCGCAGCCCGCCGGCGACGCCTGGGTGCGCGGCCGGCGCGAGACCAACACGATGCCGCAGTGGGCGGGCTCGTGCTGGTATTACCTGCGATTCACCGACCCGAAAAACGCCGCCGCCCTCGCCTCGCCCGAGGCGCTGCGCTACTGGGGCGTGCCCGACCTGTACGTCGGCGGCGCCGAGCACGCCGTGCTGCACCTGCTGTACGCGCGCTTCTGGCACAAGGTGCTGTTTGATCTCGGCGTCGTGCCGCAGGGCGAGCCGTTCACGAAACTGTTTCACCAGGGCATGATCCTCGGCGAGGACGGCGAGAAAATGTCCAAGAGCAGCGGCAAGGGTGTCACGCCCGACGCGCTCATCGCCAGCCATGGCGCGGACACGCTGCGGCTTTATCTCATGTTTCTCGGGCCGCTCGAGGCGGCCAAGCCGTGGAATTCCCAGGGCATCGAGGGCGTGCACCGCTTCCTCCACAAGGTCTGGCGCGAATGCATCGGGCGCGAGGGCGAGGTTAACCCCAAGATCACGGACGACCCGGCGGCCGACTCCGCCGAACTGATCCGCCTGCTGCACGAGACAATCAAGAAGGTCGGCGACGACATCGAGGACCTGCATTTCAACACGGCCATCTCGCAAATGATGGTCTTCGCCAACGCGCTCCAGAAAGCCCCCACCGTCAGCCGGGCCACCGTGCTCTCATTCCTGCAGGTACTGGCACCGTTCGCGCCCCACCTCGGCGAGGAGCTCTGGGAACGGCTCGGCGGCAAAGGCCCGGTCATGCAGACCGTCTGGCCGAAGTTCGATCCCACCAAGCTCGTCGCCAACGAGGTTAAGTTGGTGTTTCAAGTGAATGGCAAACACCGCGGTGATCAGCTCGTTCCGGTCGGATTAGCTGAGGCGGATGCCATCAAATTAGCCCAGGCCAACGCGAAGGTTTCCCCTCATCTCACTGGTAAGTCCTTGAAGAGAGTGATTTACGTTCCCGGTAGAATCCTGAACATCGTGGTCGAATAGTGATTCCCGTATCCGCTTGCAAACTAGGGGTATTACCCTATTATTCGATCGATAGCCACATTCCGCTGTCCACCATGAATATGATACCTCCTTGCAGTTCCACTCCGCTCATTAATCGCGGCTTCTCCGTGTTGGGGGTTTTCATTTTTGTCGCCACCTTGGCCGTGGCACCTGCCAGCCTGCTCGCCGCGACCAAGGCCAAGAATCCGGCCGGTAAGATCTATGTCGCCAGTGTGTCCGGTGGATCCCAGGCCACGGTCGGTGATAAGGTTGAGGATCTGGCACCCAAATCCGTTTTCCTCGCCCAAGGCGCGCTCATCGAGACCAAGCCAAAGGGCACGCTGGCGATGGTCTTCTCCAATGGGACGGGGGTCTTTCTGGATCAGGATTCGCACCTCGAGGTCAGGCGTTTCACGCAGGAACCTTTCATCCCCAGCCGGACCGACTTGGAAACCGAGCCTTCGGTTTCCCACACCGAAGGTTTGCTCTCCCGCGGGATCATTGCCGTGAGCACCAGCAAACTCGCCCCCGGCAGCACGATGATTTTCCGGACTTCGCTGGGGTCGATCAGCCTGCACGGTGGCCGGATGGTGATGGAGTCGGGCGATGACCTGACCAAAATCTCCCTGCTGCAAGGTGAAGGGACGGTGTATGCCGGCGAATTCGACTTGGGTGGCACGGTCATTCACCCGGGCGAGCAGGCCCTGATCCGTCCCGGCCCTCCCGGCCAGCCCAACATCGTGCAGATCGTCAAGATCCCCCCGCAGGAACTGGCTGGGCTCGAGGAAAAGGCCAACCTGGCAAACAGCGCCAGGAAAACCGTGTTTTTCCAGACGGATGAGTCCGGCGACGTGATCGTGTTCCAAGTCGTGCCCGCGGCCCTGCCGGTCAAGGTCACGGTCAGTCCGTCACAGGTCCCCTAACTGAATCGCGATCGACCGCCTCCCACATCGCGTTTCATGGCATCCCTGCGCAAATTTCAGGCCGCATGCGCCACCGTGGTGGCAGCGGCGTTGTTCTGCCCGCCCACCCAGGCCCTCGTGAGCTTCAACGACGGCACAGATCATCTCTACGCCACGGGCACCGTTTCCATGGCCTATGATTCGAACATCTACGCCCACGCTGGAGGAGACGGCGACTACATCTACAGCGCCGGGGTGGTCCTCGAGTACATCCGGCGGGCGGGGATGATCGGCGTCGACGCGAGCGTGGCCCTCAACGCCTCGCGGTTCGGGACGAATACCAGCGAGAATTTCAACAATCCCAAGTTGGTCGCCGAGTTCACCAAGGCGTCCGGGCGCACCACCGGGTCCCTCGCGCTCGGCGCCGCCCGCGAAAGCGAAGCCGACTTGGTCGCCAACCTCCGCGCGACGTCCTGGAACTACACCGGCGACCTGAAATTCAAGTACCCCGTCATCACGCGTTACTCCCTCTCGGGCAACCTGGGCTACACCGACCGCATTTACGACGACACAAGCCTGGTGAGCAATCTCCGGACCTACGAACTCGGCGCGGACCTGCTCTACACCCTTCAGCCCAACCGCGAGCTGCTGGCCGGTTATTCGTTCCGCAATAGCGATACTTCGTCCAGCACCGCCTACGACGACCAGTCCTTCACTGTCGGTCTCACCGGCAGGATTCTCGCGCGGTTGGATGGGTCCCTGCGCGCCGGATACCAGGTCCGGACCCCCGCCGGCTCCACCTCGGGTGGCGGCTACAAGGGCCCGACCGCCGCGGGCACGGTCACCTGGTCCCTCAGCAAGAAACTAAGCCTGTCCGGCCTGGTCTCCCGCGATGTTTCCGTCACCGCGACCAGCGATTCCACCGACTCCACGAACGTCAGCCTCAGCGGGCAGTACATCCTGAACGACAAGCTGACATTCACCGGGAACACCGGGACGGGGCACAACCGCTTCCTCGGCGGCGTGGATACCGGCCGGCGCGATACTTTTTTTAGCTGGGG
>CAIQKV010000117.1 GCA_903872505.1 uncultured Opitutia bacterium | reverse complement strand
GGTTGTCGATGGCGCGGCCACATAACCATTTACCGTCACAGCGCCGACGAGAGTAACGCCGTAGGAACCGGTACTTCCTCCGGCCAACACAGCAGAGTAACCAATGTTGGGGTTGAGGGCCGTGAATGTGCCAGTGGTCTGTCCATCGTTGAACGTGCCTGTGGTCTGTCCGTAGATCCCGTGCGAGGAGTCAAAGCTATCGACTACTGCTCCAGTTCCCACGGTTACATTCGAGGATGCAGCCAAGGCATTCGTGAAGAGAGTAACATACGATAAGGTCGCGACTAACTGAGTTCGAATGGGGTTACTTCCGTCCGGTAATGTGACTACGCCTTCGGCATGCACTACGGGTGCCGGCGACAAACCCCAAAATGGCGAAACCGGTGGCGGTAATGTCGATGCCGGAGGAGGCGTGGGAATCGCCATATAACCAGTTATGCAATGATACCAAAGACCATTGTAACTAACAGTGCTCCCGTTTGTATAGTTTGCAGCCGAGTCCCACGGTACGGCATTCGTCGCGACGTTGTAGTTGTTGATACGTACGTTAATCAAGCCTGTGACTCCGATGTCGCCATATTTGCCATTGGGTAGTGTGACCAAAGCAGTGGCAGTATTTCCGGATATCGACCAAGTGGCCGTTGTGCCGTCAGCACTTGTCCAACTGACCCATGAATGTGAATTCATCGCTGCGACCCCGCATTCCAATCCCATCTCCGCCAAGTGTTCACTCAGGATGGTCTGGAAAGTGCGGTTGCTCAACTTCATGGCCTGGGTGCTGAGCATGAGGTAGCCGCCGATCGCAATGCCGAGGACTGCGACGAAACACAGCGCCACCAGTACAACCGAACCAGAATGCAGTGAACGTTGGCGGCGCATTAGGGAAGAATCGCTTTGTTACGAAGGATCATGCGACCTGAACTTACTTGGTAAGTAAACGCCGGCTGCGTCAGGTTCCAACTTGGAGGTGATTGCGCATTGAAACTCACCGATACCTGCTTGATCCCAATCAAATAGTTGGTGAGCGCCGGGTAGGGATTTCCATAAACATCATAGTATGAGAACGTGAAGCTGGTCAGACTAACGAGCAATGGAGGATTGGAGCCGAGGCCGGTAAAGCCAGGATCGCGGGTCAGGACACCGGTTGCGCTGTTGTAGTTATAGGTTACAGTCGGCGAACCTGAACCGGGAGGCATGACAAATGTCACACTGGTTGCGGTAGGGGTAGTGATGGCACTGGCCATGCGTGCGTCTTGGGCAAAATAAAGCAGCGCACGCCGTCCCTGGGACTCAAACTTCTGCTGAATCTGCAACCGCGACAGGTTGTGCGAGAGGAAAATAAAACAACTGATCACCCCCGCCATGACCACAAGCGTCAGCGTCATGCCAATCAGCAACTCAACGAGCGTAAACCCGGAATTCGACCGGAGGCGGGAGAGATTCACGTGCGCTGATAGCTGAGGTTTAAGCCGTATCTTCCGTAGTAGGCCGTCACAATGCGCGTGTAGGTGCGCGAAAGCGGGTAACCAGTGGGTTTCACAGTCCAAGTAACGGTAAAAGTCACCTCAATCAGGCCATTGGGCATATCGGCACGAGCTCGAGTGACAGTATACGTTGCCGACAAATCGACTCCCGAACTTGAGATTGGACCGCTGTAAACCGCCCAATAGTTTGCATTTGGAGGAATTTGATTGGAATGGCTGGTCACGCAACGATACCACGTGCCTCCTGAGCTGACGACATCAGTAACCTTGTAGTTCGTGCCTGAATTCCATGCCATTACGCTTGGTCCTGGGGCGATGGCCGAAATCGTGGCCCAATCCTTCAGGCGCAGCAGTTCGATCTCGTTGCTAGCAATTTGCGCTGCCAGTGTTTGGCGGCGTGCACTGGCCTGCATTTCCGAACCGATGAGCACTGCCTGGATAAACCCAACCAATCCGACCACGAGAATGGTCGCGCCCATCATAAGATCGACGAGCGTGAAACCTGATTGGATTACCCGGCGCTGATTTTGCATGGCACAATTTCCCTCAAATTCATCACACAACACCGTCGCCCAAACGTCGACAAGTCTTGTTTAGCTGAGTGGCCATGGCTGGGGCTGAATGACCGCAATGCACCTTGGATTCTTGACCATTCTGTCGGGAAGAATCTGCCTGATAACAAGCTAACTCGCCAGAGCTTGACGGGGTGCTAGGATACTTTGGCTTGTGTCCAAGAAGCTCGTAACACTACTATTTTACGGAATTTGCCCATGTTTAACCGCCAAGCGCGCCCCGGCGCATTGATCAACTTCACGGACAACTTCGTCCAGCTGGCCCGCTTGGTCCGCCTGGACGAACAGCCGTTGCAGGTTGAGGCGCTGGCGGAGGTGCATCCCGGCAACGAGGAGGCGCTGTCGTCCTGGCTGGGGGCGCATTTCAAGGACTACGCCGGCACGGGCTACATCCCCGCCTACTGCGGTTTTCATCCCACCCAGCGCGTGCTGGTGCGCGAGAACCTGTATTCCCGCCGATTCGCCGATCCGGCCTACCTGCCCGGCCTGATTGCCGAGCACGCCAAGATTTCCTCCGCGCGCGACTGGCAGATGACCGCTCTCAATCCCAGCGAGGGCGTCCTGATGTCCGCCGAAAGCGTAGCGCGCCCGGGCCTGCTCTTTGGCGTGCCGTGGACGGCGATCCGCGAGCACCAGCAGCACATGCTCCGGCTCGGCCTGCGTCCGCGGCGGCTGGAGGTTGGCTCGATGGCACTGCTAGGGGCGCTCAACGAGCACCTCGCCCGGACCACCAATGCGAATGCCATCGTGGTGTGCGAGATTGAGCGGGCCCAGACCCGGACCTATGTGGTCGCGAAGGACGGCGTTCACACCCTCCCGCCCCTGCCACATGGCCTCCTCTCCATCCTCGAAAGTTCCCTCAAGGAACTGGGCGTGCCCGATGTCGCCACCGCGCTTCGCCAGCTGGAGGACCCGCCCGAGGGCATCCTCGCCCACGGCCGCCGCCTCGTGCGCGTCCTTTCCCGGCACCTCAAGCCCGCGGTCGATCACTTCGAGCTGAAGACCGGCCACCGCATCGAGACCTTTTTCTGCTCCCAGCTGCCCGCACGCCTCGAATGGCTGGGCCTGGCGCTCGGCGCCGCCGTCGAGCTCGAGGTGCTCGTGCCGAATTTCGAGGCCTGGCTCCCCACCGTCGGCTTGAAGGTCGATGCCGGCACCGTGACCCTCAACTCCAGCTGGCTGGCCACCCTCAGCCTGGTGGCCCAACGCGCCGCGATCCCCGATGAGCAAAAACCGTGATCCCCTGGCGCTGAGCCCCAACTGGCATGTGGACTGCACCCTGGCCCACGAGCTGCCCGATGACCGGGTGGTCAGCAGCCGCTTTCTCTTCAACCTGCCGTTCGGGGCGGTCACGATGGCCCTCCTGGTGTTTTTCGGCCTGAAACTTTCCACTGACCTCAGCCTGCGCTTCGAGATCGCGAACTCCGCCCGGCGCATCGCCGACTCGCGCGTCGAGGTCGCCAGCATCAAGCAGATGCAGCGGGAATACACCGTCGTCGCGGCCAAGATCGAGCACGCCCACGCCCTCGCGCGCAACCGCCTCTTCGTCTACCACTTCACGACGCAGCTCGGCCGCACCCGGCCCGAGCAGATGGTCATCAACAGCATCGAGTCCACCGAAACGAGCATCATCGTGCGCGGCACCCTGGGCGAATCCTCCGAGCGGGCCACCCTCCTGATCGGCCAGTATGTGACCCTGCTGGCCAAGGACCCGGATATCGGCCCGCACTTCCGCAAGGACGGGATCAACGTCACGTCCTTTGACCGCAACCGGGCCACCGACCAGCAGAACTTCGAGATCACCTTCGTGTTTGGCCCGAACCCATCATGAACCCGTTCAGCTCCACGCAGCTCTACATTTTGGTGAGCCGGAATCTTTTCAGCGCGGTGTGCTGCTTCCTCAGCCTCTTCCTGGCCGCGGCCATCTGGGCGCTGCAGATGGACGTGCATTCCCTCGAGATCGTGAACCGTGAGGGCTCCCAGGAATTCGCGGCCATGCTCGCCACCCTGACCACCGGTCCCGTGGTTCGGCAGGAACTGGCTCGCGCGCAGGACATCGTGCAGCGCATCGAGGGCAATCTCGTGGTCGAGAAGAACCTCGCCGAGAATCTCTGGTACTTCTACAAAATCGACCCCGAGTCCAAGGACATCCTCACCTCCCTCCGGCCGCTGAACCCGGAGCCGGCACCGGAGGACTTCGAATACAAACTCGTCCCCTTCTCGCTCCAACTCACAGGCACCTACGAGCAGGTCGCCACCTATCTGCTCCACGTCGAGACCGGCCCGCGCCTGGCCCTGATCAAGTCCTTCAGTTTCCGGCGGCAGACCCAGGGCTCGGATAGCCTCACCCTCAACCTCGAAGTCAGGCTCCTCGGCCGCCGATGAAACCCCTGGCCGCCAGTTTCCCGTTGGTCGCACTCCTCGCCGGGGTTGCCGCGGGCCCGCTGCACGCCGCCCCGCCGGTGATCGGTTCGGACCTGATCCAGCAGACCAACATCCGCATCGACGATCTTTTCGAGTACCGGAACAACCCTCCGAAGCCGCCCGGCACGCACGAAAACCCCTTCCGCATCGGGGATTCCCCGCTCGCCAGCACCCTGAACCTCGGCCCCGGCTCCGGTGCGCCCACGGGCCCGGTCCCGCTCGCGAATTCCGACGAGGTCGTGCTCCGGCAGGCGGCGAGCGCCCTGGTCTTCGGCGGACTCCTGCAGGTCGGCGACCTCCAGGTGCTCGTCATCAACAAGGCGAGTTACAAGGAGGGCGGCATTCTCACGGTGCGCCTGCAGGGCAACCCGGTCTATCTGCGCATCGTCAGCATCAAGAACAACACCGTCACGCTCGGCCTCAACGAGGCGAGGCTGACCCTGCACTTCTAGCCCGCGCCGCGCTCCTGCGCCGCCTCGCCGCCAGGCTGGCCTTCCAGGCCGGGCGCCGCCGAACTGGCGACCCCGGTTCTGTTCGCGTCCGAGTGCGGCCCGGGCCGGTTGCCGTACGTAGAACCCGCGCACTCGGGTGAAATCTTTCTCCCCAGAATCGTTTGACAGTCACTTGCTTCACCAGCGTAGTAGCATGCCAATCACCGGATTAATTGCTGTCGACAGGGATGACCAAATTACCACTGACAACAGTCTGGCGTCGCCCGGAACACGGCGCCTTGTTTTGCCCACTTTCCCCTTCCGATCATGTTTGACCGCATGCCGTTACGCTGGCGGCTCACGCTGCTGATTACTGCGATCTGCGCGGGGACGCTGATCGCTGCGTTCGGGGGCTACCTGTCGATCGAGTTGCTCAAGGTTCGGCAGAGCGTCAACGACCGCATGGAAACCACCCAGCGGCTGCTGGTCCAAAACGCCACGGCCATCCTGGAGCGCGATCCCACGGCGACGGATTTTCCCCTCAGCAGCCTCGAGAGCGATCCCACCATCGTCGCGGCCGCCGTGTATTCCGCCGATGATCACCTCCTCACCAAGTATGTCCGCGCGGGGGTCACCGAATTCATTCCCCGCCCCCGCGCGCTCACCCTCAATTTTTCCACGGACCAGGTCGTCATCTTTCGCACCCTCAAGAAGGATGGCCTGAAGATCGGCACGCTCTACCTCAAGGCGCAGTTCGCCGGGCTCGAGCGGGAGCGCCTGCTCGAGCCGCTGCGCGGCATGGCCATCCTGTTCCTGATCGCGATGCTGTTCGCGGTGGCGGCGTCGCGGTTCATGCAGCGCGGCATCTCCGAGCCGATCACCCGGCTCGCGGAGGCCGCCCGCCGTGTCGCGGTCGACGGCGACTACAATGTGCGCGTGGACGGTCGCGCGGGCGGCGAGACCGGCGTCCTCGTGGAGGCGTTCAACTCGATGCTCGGGACCATCCAGCAGCGCGACGCCGAGCTCGTCGTCGCCAAGACCAATGCCGAGACCGCGCGCGAGCGCCTGGCCGAGATCAACGCCATGCTCGGTGAGGTCAACCGCACCCTTGAGCAGAAGGTCAAGGACCGCACCGCCGAGCTGGAAAAGATGATGCTCACGGCCAAGGACGCCAACCTGGCCAAGAGCAGCTTCCTCGCCAAGATGAGCCATGAGCTGCGGACGCCCATGAACGCCATCATCGGCTACTCCGAGATCCTGCTGGAGGACGCCACCGACAGCGGCAACCAGAGCGCCATCGACGATCTGGGCAAGATCCTGAGCGCCGCCCGCCACCTGTTGGGGCTGATCAACGACGTGCTCGACCTGTCCAAGATCGAGGCCGGCCGGATGGACCTGTTCCTCGAGACCTTTGATGTCGGCACGCTCGTGCGCGAGGCGACCACGACCGCCGCGCCGCTGATCGAGAAGAAGCACAACCGCCTGGTGATCGAGTGCGCCGAGCAGATCGGCACGATGCACGCGGACACGACCAAGCTGCGGCAGATCCTGCTGAACCTGCTCAGCAACGCGTCCAAGTTCACCAACGAGGGCCTGATCACGCTGGCCGTGACCCGCGGCACGGTCGGCCCGGGTGAATGCGTCATCATCAAGGTCCAGGACACCGGAATCGGCATGACCGAGAAGCAGATGGGACGCCTGTTCCAGACTTTTTCCCAGGCCGACGCCTCCACCACGGCGCGCTTCGGGGGCACCGGTCTCGGCCTGGCGATTTCCCGGCAGTTTGCGCGCCTGATGGGCGGCGATGTCACCGCCGAGAGCGAGGCCGGCAAGGGCTCGGTGTTCACGGTCTGGATTCCCGTGGTCGTGGCCCGGGTCAAGACGATGCCCCCGTTCGAGGATATCACGCCGGTCGTGCCCAACCCTTCCGCCACGCCCGCCCCCGCGGCCGGGGCTCCCGGCAACGTGATTCCGGTCGCCGCCCGCGTCCTCATCATCGGTGACGACCAGGCGGTCCACGCGGCGCTCAGCCAGCCCCTCTCCCGCGAGGGCTACACCGTCGCCGGCACTTCCAGCGGGCGGGACGGGCAGGCCCGCACCAAGGAGTTTCGCCCCGATGTCATCATTCTCGACAGTCTCGTGCCCGAGGTCGATGGCTGGAACATCCTCTCCCAGTTCAAGGCTGATCCCGAGACCGCCACCATCCCGGTTGTCCTGCTGACCATGGTCGAGGATGAGAAGACGGCCGGCCTCGCCCTGGGGGCGGCGGATTACCTGATCAAGCCCGTCGACGGGACCAAGCTGCTCGCGATCCTCGACCGGCTGTGCACGCAGCGCAAATCGACCACGGTCATGATCGTGGAGGACGACCAGCCCACCCGCGTCATGGTGGCCCGGCTCCTCGAGCGCGAGGGCTGGCTCGCCGTGCAGGCGGAAAACGGGCGGCGCGCGCTCGGCATGCTGAAGACGTTCACCCCCTCGGTCGTGCTGCTCGACCTGTTGATGCCGGAGGTCGACGGTTTCACCGTGCTGCGGGAGATGCGGGCCAATCCCGCCTGGCGCAGCATCCCGGTCGTGGTGCTGACCTCCCTCGATCTCACGGGCGAGGTCCGGCGCCTGTTGCACCAGCAGGCCGATCGCGTGCTGCAAAAAGGCCGTTACACGAAGGACGAACTACTCAAGGAAGTGCGCGATGCCGTCACCGAGTTCGCCCGCCGCTCCGCGCCCGGCGGGAAACCGGCCACGCATCCCGCCCCCGCGCACCCGCCCGCCGGCTCCGCCAGCTAGCCCCCTCACCCCATGAAAAAAATCCTTCTCATCGAAGACAATGAAATGAACCGCGAGATGCTGGCCCGCCGCCTGCAGAAGCGCGGTTTCGAAATGTTGCTCGCCGAGGATGGCCTGATCGGCGTCGACCAGGCCCGGCAGGGCAAGCCCGACCTGATCCTGATGGACATGAGCCTGCCCAACCTCGACGGCTGGGATGCCAGCCGGCAGCTCAAGGCCGACCCCGCGACCGCTGCCATCCCCATCATCGCCCTCACGGCGCACGCGATGGCGGAGGACCGGGAAAAGGCGCTCGCCGCCGGCTGCGATGAATTCGAGACCAAGCCGGTGGACCTCGCGAGCCTGCTCGCCAAGATGGAGACCTTGATGGGCAAGCCCACGGCGTGAGCAACCCGCCTTCAGTCCCTCCCACGCCTCCCGGCCACGCCATTCCCGCGGGGCGGTCGGATACGTCTGCCACCCCCGAGTCGATCCGGCGGCTGCGGCACGATCTCCGCACGCCACTCAACCAGATGATCGGCTACGCCGAGATCCTCGTCGAGACCGTCACCGAAGGTGGCCCGAAGGAGATGCTGGATGACCTGACGCGCCTGTGCGGGGCGGGTGGCGAGTTGCTAACGGTGATGAACGAGTCGCTCGCGCAGTGGAAGGTTGAGACGGGACAAATCGACCTCATCGGCCTGCGCCGCAACATGCTGGGGCCGCTCAATGCCTTTGTCGGATATCGCGACCTGTGCGTGGAGATCGCACGCCAGCTGGCCCAAGAGCAGATCCTGGCGGATCTCGACAAGGTCGACCAAGCCACGAATCACCTCCGCAAGCTGCTGGAGGATGGAACCTTTGCCCAGCGCAGTGCCGCCGGCAGCCTCGCCACTGCGACGATCGCGCCCTTCGCCAACAGCCTCACCACCGCACCCATGCCATTAACCCCGGGTGCGGCGACCAATCCCGCGGTGCCGGCGGTGCCCACCGGCCGCATCCTGGTCGTGGACGACGAGCCGCTGAATCGCGAGATGCTGCTCCGCCGGCTGGCCCGCATGGGCTTCCGCACGACCGGCGCCGGCAACGGCCAGATCGCCCTGGAAATCATGGCCAAGGAACCCTTCGACCTCGTGCTGCTCGACATCATGATGCCCGTGATGGATGGCTTCGTGACGCTCGACCGGCTCAAGGCGGATCGGAAGCTCCGGCACATCCCCGTCGTCATGCTCACCGCGCTGGACGAGGTCGCCAGCACGGTGCGCTGCATCGAGGCCGGCGCCGAGGACTACGTGCCCAAGCCTTTCAATCCGGTGATCCTCCGGGCCCGCATCTACGCGTCGCTCGAAAAGAAACGCCTGCGTGACCAGGAACGGGCCTTCCTGGCCGAGATTCAAGCCGAACGCGCCAAGTCCGAGCGCCTGCTGCTCAACGTGCTGCCCACCGCCATTGCCGACCGCCTCAAGGGCGGCGAGCAAACCATCGTCGATGCGGTGCCGGAAGCCACGGTGATGTTCGCCGACATCGTGGGCTTCACCCACATCGCCACCACCTTCACGGCCTCCCGCATGGTCAGCCTGCTGAACGAGCTTTTCTCCGAGTTCGACGCCTTGAGCGAGTTGAAGGGCCTGGAGAAAATCAAGACGATCGGCGATGCCTACATGGTCGTCGGCGGCGTCCCGCTCCCGGTGCCCGATCACGCGGTGCGGTGCGCGAAGATGGCGTTTGAAATGCTCAACTCCATGCGGCGCTTCAATGTCCGCCACCAGTTCAACTGGCAGCTGCGCATCGGCATCCACACCGGACCGCTGGTCGCCGGCATCATCGGCTCGATCAAGTTCTCCTACGACCTGTGGGGTGACACGGTAAACATCGCCAGCCGGCTGGAGTCCCACGGCGAACCCGACGTGCCCCAGGTTTCCGAGATCACGGCCAGTCTGCTCAAGGAGCAGTTCGTCCTCGAGGCGCGCGGGGAGATCGAGCTCAAGAACCGCGGCCGGCTCAAGACCTACCGCGTGCTGCGGCCGGTCGGCAGCGGCACGCGTCCGCCGGGCGGCTCGCGCTCGCCGGTTGCCCCGTGATCCGGGCTACGCCGGCCCGGCCGCCTGCCATTTGAAGATGAGCGTGCAGAGTGGCGGGAGCGTGAAGTTGATCGACTGCGGAAAGCCGTCGCAGCCGACCGCCTCGGTCTCGCGCCCGCCCTCGTTGCCCAGCCCCGTGCCGCCGTAAAACTGGCTGTTGCTGTTGATCATCTCGCGCCACAGCCCGGGCCGCGGGACCCCGATGCGGTGCGTCCGCGTCGCCCCGGAGAAATGCCCGACCACGGCGAAGAAGGTCTGCTCCGCCGCGTCCTGCCGGAGAAAGGCCACGATGCCCGCCTCGGCGTCGTGGCAGGAAATCCAGCGGAAGCCGTGCGGATTGAAGTCGTTTTGCCCGAGCACCGGCTCGGCTTGGTAGAGGCGGTTGAGGTCGCGCACGAGGAGTCGCACACCCTCGTGGTCGGGGTACTGGCAGAGGTGCCAGTCCAGGCTCGCATCGTGGTTCCACTCCCGCGACTGGCCGAACTCCCCGCCCATGAAGAGCAGTTTCTTGCCCGGGTAGGCCCACATGTGGGCATAGAGCGCGCGCAGGTTGGCCGCCTTTTCCGCGATGTGCCAGGCGCCCATCTTGAACAGCATCGAGCCCTTGCCGTGCACGACCTCGTCATGGGAAAAGACGCTCACGAAGTTCTCCGCGTACTGGTAGAGCATCCCGAACGTGAGGTCGTTCTGGTGCCACTTGCGGTAGATCGCCTCCTTGCCGAAGTACCGGAGCGTGTCGTGCATCCAGCCCATGTTCCACTTGTAGTCGAAGCCCAGCCCGCCGTCCCGCACCGGCTTGGTGACGCCGGGAAACGACGTGCTCTCCTCCGCGATCATCAGCACGCCGGGATGGTAGTGGTGCACCCGTTCGTTCACCTGCTTCAGGAAATCGATGGCCTCGAGATTTTCGCGGCCGCCGAATTTGTTCGGGATCCACTGGCCCGCCTCCCGCGAGTAATCGAGGTAAAGCATCGAGGCGACCGCGTCCACCCGCAGGCCATCGATGTGGTAGCGCTCCATCCAGGCCAGCGCGTTCGCCACCAGGAAGCAGCGCACCTCGTTGCGGCCGTAGTTGAAGATCAGCGTGCCCCAGTCCATGTGCGCACCCAGCCGTGGATCGGCGTGCTCGTAGAGATGCGTGCCATCGAATTCGGCGAGCGCGAAGCTGTCGCGCGGGAAATGCGCCGGCACCCAGTCAAGGATGACGCCGATGCCGTGCTGGTGCAGGTAGTCGACCAGCCACGCGAAGTCCTGCGGCAGGCCATAGCGGCGGGTCGGCGCGTAGAACCCCGTGACCTGGTAGCCCCAGGATCCATCGAAGGGATGCTCGGCCACCGGCATGAACTCGACATGCGTGAACCCCATCTCGGTCACGTAGCTGGCGAGTTCGGGACCCAGCTCGCGATAGGTGAGCGGGCGGTTGGCGTCCTCGGGTTTGCGCCGCCAGGACCCGAGGTGCACCTCGTAAACCGACACCGCGCGGTCCAGTTGCCCGGCCGCGGCGCTCCGCCGCGCGATCCAGTCGTGGTCATTCCAGGCAAATCCGGCCGTGTCGCACACGACCGAGGCGTTGTTCGGCGGCGCCTCGAAGTAGGTGCCGTACGGATCGCTCTTGAGGCGCACGTGCCCGTGCTGGTCACGGATGGCGAACTTGTAGACTTCGCCCTCCGCCACCCCGGGCACAAACAGCTCCCAGACCCCTGAGGCGCCCAGCGCCCGCATGGGATGGTAGCGCGGATCCCAGTGGTTGAAGTTCCCCACCAGCGAAACCTGGCTGGCGGCCGGCGCCCAGACTGCGAAAGAGGTCCCGGCTGCCCCGTCGATCACCCGCAGGTGGGAGCCGAGCTTGTCGTAAATGCGGTGCTCGTTGCCCTCATTGAACAGGTAGAGATCCTGCTCGCCGAGGGTCGGCAGGAACGAATACGGGTCAAAAAACTGGCGGATTTCCCCGCCCGGGTTGGTGGCGCGCAGCTGGTAACGGAACACCTCCGGGCGCTTCGGGATGAAGACCTCGAACAGTCCCTCCGGGGCGATTTCCGCCATCGGCCACGCCTCGCCGCTGGCCGCATCCACCACCGCGCACTGGCCGGCCTGTCGCAGCAGCGCCCGCACCACGACGCCGGCCCGGCGGGCTTTCCCGTGCGGGTGCATCCCCAGCACCGCGTGCGGCGCCGCGTGTCGCGCCTGCAGGAGGGCGGTGAGGTCGGATTTCGAGATGAGCACAGGCAGGGTAACCGCCACGGTGCCCCAGCGGCACCCGGCGGTCTAGCCCGTAATTCGGGCCGGCCCGGTCCCGCTGCGCCGGCGCCCCACAGGGCAGGCCCGGGCGCCGACACCGAGGCTTGCTTGCCCGCGCGCCGCCGCCTTTGCTGCGGGTCTGTGACCCGCCGTTTGCCCATCGCGCTTGCCGCCGTTTTCCTTGCCTGCCTGCCCTTGCTGCGGGCGGCGAACTCGCCGCAGATGGTGTTCTCGAGCCAGGAACCCACCTATTTCGACGGCCGCACCAAGGAGGCGGTGGGGGTGGGCAACGCCCAGCTGGCATATGGCGACCTGCTCCTCACGGCGGATGAGATTCGCTACAATACCGCGACCAAGATCGCCGTCGCGCGGGGCCATGCGATCCTGACCCAGAAGACCCGCCGGCTCCTGGCTGACGTCATCACCTATCACCTGACCGAGGGCACCTACATGGTGGAGAACCTGCGCATGGGCGATTACCCGCTCAACGTCACCGGCGCGAGCGCCAGCGGCGACAAGCACACCCTCACCATCAACGGGGGGCGGGCCATGTTTCACGAGCCCGGCCCCTTCGTGCCCACGCTCCGCGCGGACCGCTTCGTTTACGCCCCCGGCGAGAAGCTGCAGGCGGAGGGAGCCAGCGTCGGCATCGGCGCGGTCCGGCCGGTCGTCTTCGGCCTGTTTCAGCAGAATCTCAAGGAACCCCTGTTCTCCTACGTTTCCCTGACCCTGGGGTACCGCGCCTCGCTGGGCGGCATGATCGAGACCGGCTTCCATCTGCCCGTGGCCGAGGGGCTGAAGCTCGGCGTGGACGTCGGCATCTACACCGCCCGCGGCCTGATGGTCGGGCCCTCCGGCACCTACCACGGCGCCGCCGGGGACACGTCCTACCACGGTTACTTCCGCTCCGGCTACATCCGGGATTCCGGCGACCGGGGTTCGGACATCCTCGGCCACCCCGTGCCTCCGGGCCGCGGCTACGTGGAATGGGAGCACCAGCAGCAGCTGACGGGCACCGTCACCCTCACGGGGGAACTCAACTACTGGTCGGACTCGGAAATCCTGCGCGACTTCCGGCCCAAGGCGTTTTTCGCCGTGCAGGAGCCCGACAGTTACCTGGAGGCCGTCCATACCGGCGGCAACGCCTTCGTCTCCCTGTTTGGACGCTTCCAGCCCAACTCCTTCAATCCCGTCCAGCAGCGCCTGCCGGAACTGCGCTTCGACCTGCTGCCGCTGGCGGTCGGCGCTGGCATCTACGAGACGTTCAATTCCAGCGTCGCGGTGCTGCGGGAGGTTCCGCCCGGCGGCGGTCCCATCCTGGACAGCACCCGCTATGACGCCTTCTATTCCCTGAGCCGCACGTTTGCCCCGCAGCCCTGGCTGAGCTTCACGCCTGTGGCCGGCGGCCGGCTCACCTACTACGACCAGGCCACCGGCGGGCGCAGCACCTACACCCGCGCGCTGGGCGAGGTGGGGTTTGACGCCGCCCTCCGCAGCAGCGCGGTCTACGACTACAAGAACGAGACCTGGGGGATCAACGGCCTCCGGCACCTGCTGACGCCGCGCCTTGGCTACCGCTACATCCCGGAGGCCAGCAAGGGTCAGGCCTACATCCCCGCGATCGACCGGGAGACCTTCAACACCTACCTGCCGCCCCTCGATCTCGGCGCGGTGCGCAGCATCGACGAACTGCACGCGACGAACACGCTCCGCGTGGGCCTCGACAACACCCTCCAGACCCGGGACCCGGTCTATGGCTCCCGCGACCTGCTGGTCCTCAACCTCGCCAGCGATTTCCACTTCCGGCGCGAGGCCGGACAGGAAAACTGGTCGGACGTCCACCTCGAGGCCGCCGTCATGCCGGCGCGCTGGATGCAGCTCGACCTCTATCAGAGTTTTTCGCCCGAGGACCGCACCATGACGCAGTTCAACACCGGCCTGACGTTTCACGACGGCAGCCAGTGGTCGGTGCGCTTTGCGAACAGTTACCTGCGGGGCCAGCTGAGCGCGTATTACGTGGAAGCCCGTGGCCGGCTGAACGAGGCGTACGAGGCGATCGCGAAGCTGCAATACGACGCCCGCACCCACCTCCTGAATGAGCAAGTCTATGGTATCCGCCAGAATCTCTCCAACCTGTGGCTCATCGAGTACGCGGTCACCATTTACGATGGTCCTCGGCGGGAGAGCCCCGTCGGCTTCACGGTCCAGGTGCAGGGCATCGGCTTCTAGGTCGCATTTCCTATGAGCGTCGCGAGCAGCCAGCGGCAGGTTTATCTGCGCCTGCTCCAGGCCCTGCGGCCACACTGGCGCAGCGACCTCAACCTGCCCAAGCGCATCCAGTCGCTCCTCGCCGGCGAACGCGCCTTCGGCTCCCGCGACCGGCGGCTCTATCGCGAGCTCATCTACACGACCCTGCGGTACCTGCCCTGGATCGAGCCCTGGCTCGAGAAGGATCCCGACCGCGCCGCCAAGATCGCCGGCTGGCTCGCGGCGGACACACGCGACACCCGGGCCTTTCGTGCCGAGCTCTGCGCCGACTGGCCCGGCCTGCCCTCCCTGGCGACGCGGGCCAAATTCCTCGAGTCATCCACCGCGGAGCTCCTGCCCCGGTGGTTTCAGGAACACTGCCCGGCGATTTTTGAGCCGCGCGAACTAGAGGTTCAGCTCGCGCGCGCCCCCCTGTGGCTGCGGCTGCAGACGCCCAACCCGACGGAGGTGACCCGCGAATTTACCGCGCTGGACTGGCGCAGCCAGCCGTCCCCCGCGCTCGCGACCGCCTGGCGGATGCTCGACGAGGCCGATGTCACCAAGTCCGACGCCTACGCCGCGGGACGCATCGAGATTCAGGACCTCGGTTCCCAACTGGTGCTGGAGAGCATCGCCATCACCCCGGGTGACCGCTGGCTCGACGCCTGTGCCGGCGCCGGCGGCAAGACCCTCCAGCTCAGCCAGCGGGTCGGCCCCGCGGGCGCGGTGGACGCCCATGACATTCGTCCCGCCGCGCTGGATGAAATGCTCGAGCGCGCCGAGCGCGCCGGCCTGGAGAACATCCGGATCACGGCCCGGCCGGCCGAGGGCGGTTACGCCGGGGTGCTCGTGGACGCACCCTGCAGCGGTTCGGGCACCTGGCGCCGCGCGCCGCACCTGAAATGGACCACCACTCCGGAACTCGTGACCGCCCGTGCCCAGCTGCAGCGCCAGCTGTTGGACCGCTTCGCCGGCTGCGTCCGGCCGGGCGGGCTGCTGGTCTATGCCACCTGCTCGCTCAGCAGCCGGGAAAACGACGCGGTCGTCACCGACTTTCTCTCCGGCCACCGCGAGTTCACTGTGGCGCCGCCGGCCCGGGCCTTCGGGTTCGAGCCCACGGCGGCCGGCCTGACCATCCTGCCGGCCCGGCACGACACGGACGGCTTCTTCGTCGCCGCGCTGCGGCGCCGCTGAATTTCCCTTGCCGCCTCCCGCCCGCCCGCAACCATCGCCGCACCGTGGTTCCTGACTCCGACTACCGCATCAAGCTCCAGGTCTTCGAAGGACCGCTCGACCTGCTGCTCTTCCTCCTGCGCAAGAACGAGCTCGATATCTACGACATCCCGATCGAGTCGGTCACGCGGCAGTACATCGACGCGCTGCACGCCATGCAGGAGCTCGACCTCGACCTCGCGGGTGATTTTTTCGTGATGGCGGCCACCCTGATGGAAATCAAGAGCCGCATGCTCCTGCCCAAGGGCCAGCACGCGGTCGACCCCAACGCCGAGGACGAGGAGATCGATCCCCGCTGGGAACTGGTGCACCAGCTGCTCGAGTACAAGAAATTCAAGGAGGCCGCCGCCGAGCTCGGCCGGCTCGCGACCCTGCGGCAGGATCTGATGGAGCGCCACGTCTCCGCCCTGTCCGGGGACCCGCTGGACCGCCCGCTGAAAAACGTGGACCGGATCGAGCTGTGGAACGCCTTCAACATCGTCCTGCGGCGCCTTGCCGAGAAGCTCGTCATCGGCGAGATTCACGACGAACAGGTCACCGTCTCGGACCAGATGGAGTTCCTGCTGGAACGCCTCCGGACCGAGAAGTCGTTCCTCTTTTCCCACCTGTTCACGGACAAGGTTTCCCTCCGCCGGCTGGTGGCGACGTTCCTCGCGGTCCTGGAACTCACCCGCCTGAGAAAACTGCGGCTGCGCCAGGACGAGGCCTTTGCCGACATCGCCTGCTCGGCCGCGGAAGAGGAAATCCCACTTGAAACCGCGGTAAACCCGGACACGGTCAGCGCGTGAGCAAAAAGCAGAAAAAACCGGCCCGCGTTGCCGGCTTGCTCGGCCTCGGCCTGGACGATGCCGGCGGCCATAAGCGGATCACCACCGGCGAGCAGTTTGCCATCCTCGGCGGCTCGGAGGAGACCCATGGCCGGATGACGGAAACGGTGGTCAAGACCTTCGAGACGCTCAAGACCCGCGGGAAGCAACTCGCCCAGGTCGAGCCCACCGAGCTGGCCGAAATCCTGCACCGCTCCACCCCGCGCTGACCGGCGGTCCCCGCCGCGCAGTTGCAACGCGGGCATTTCCGGCTCTCCTGTAGCTTAACTCCTGAACTTTATGTCCGACAAAATCACCAACCTGACCACCGACACTTTCAAAGCCACCATCGCCGCGGCCACCACCCCGGTGCTGGTCGATTTCTGGGCGCCCTGGTGCGGGCCCTGCAAGGCCATCGCCCCCATCCTCGAGGAGCTCGCCACGGAACTCGACGGCAAGCTCAAGATCGCCAAGGTCAACATCGACGAGAACGAGGCCGTCGCCGCGGAATATGGCATCCGGGCGATCCCCACGATGCTCCTGTTCAAGGGCGGCCAGGTCGCCGAGCAGATCGTCGGCATGATGCCCAAGGCCGCCCTCAAGGCGAAGGTCTCGGCGCACGTCTGAGGCCAGCGCCGTCGCGCGCCAGCCAGGAGCGGAGTCGCAGGACTCCGCTTCTACTGTCCGCAGTGCAGTACCAGGCCCGCCGTCAGCAGCAGCGCGTAAAGCGCGAGCAGCTTGCCCGTGTCCCCCAGCAGCGCGATCTGCTCCACGGGCAGCGTCCGGTGCTTCAATCGCCACACCTGGCGCCAGGCCACCGGGGCCAGCGCCAGCGGCAGCAGCCGCCACGCACACGACTCGCGCAGGCAGAGGACCACCGGCACGACCCCGACCGCCACGATGAGCGACCCGGCAAATTGCCCGCGCGCAAACCCGCGACCGAAGCGGACCACGAGGGTCCGCTTACCTGCCGCCGCGTCTGTTTCCATGTCCCGATAGTTGTTCACGACCAGAATGTTGGCCGTGAGCAGACCCAGCGGCAGCGCGGCCAGTGCGACATCGGGAACCAGGGTGCCGGTCTGGACAAAGTACGTGGCGCCCACCGCCACCGGGCCGAAAAAAATGAAGGCAAACACATCCCCCAGCCCATGGTAGCCCAGCGGCCACGGGCCGCCGGTGTAGGCCAGGCCGCACACGATGCTCGCCACCCCGATCACCAGCAGCCAAGGCCCGCCCCACGCGAGCAGTCCCAGGCCGCAGAGCAACGCCGCCGCAAACACGCCCCACATCGCCCGCCGCATCATGCCGGGAGCAATCAGTCCCGCCGCCACCGCCCGGCGCGGGCCGACGCGGGCACCGGTGTCCGCGCCCTTGAGAAAATCGTAGTAGTCGTTGGCGAAATTCGTGCCGACCTGCACCAACAGCCCAAAACCGAGGCAGAGCCCGGCCGCCCGGGCGTCAAAGCCCCCGTCCCGCCACGCCAGCCCCGAGCCGGCCAGCACCGGGGCGACGGCCGCCGGCAGCGTGCGCGGCCGGGCGGCGGATATCCAGATTCTCCAGCCCGCGGTGCTCATGCACGATAACTCGGACGGTGGTCAGGAAGTGTCGGCACGGCCAAACGCAACAGCGCCGTGCGACTGAGGTCAACGACAGGTAGCCGAGTTAATCCGGGTCAAAACCCCGCCCTGCCCTCTGGCAATACCCCTGCCCGGCCGGCACGCCCAATTCCCTTTCAAGTTCCCGGATGCGCGCGAGCACCAGCGCGGCTCCGGCCGACTCGTCGCTGGCCGGCAGTTGCGGATGAAGTTGAGTCAGCCAGGCGTGCGCTTCCGCCCTCCGGCCCAGCCGCCGGAGCAACCCGGCGTGGAGGCGGGCGGCAAAGAATGGAGCGTCCGGCTGCTCCGAAGCTCGCCGATAGCTCGTCGCCGCCCCCGGCAGATCGCTGAGACGGTTGAGCTGGAGGTTAGCCCGCTCGATCCACAGCGCGGCGCTCGACGGGTGAAACCTCATCGCTTCGTCCAGCCTCGCCAGGGCGCGCTGCGCCTGCTCCTGCCTGATGCGCTCCTGCACTCCGGCGGAAACCTCGGAGTATCCGCCCGCCTCCCAGATCCGCCACTCGGGCATGTCGTAGGCCATGATGCGCGCGCCATTCAGCCAGAAATACAGCGGACGCGGGTCGATCGCCGTGACGAGCCCGAGCAGGGATTCCGCGGCGGGAAGATTGCGCGCTTCCACGAACACCTGCGCCCGGAGCCAGATGATGTCCGCCACGGCGGTACGAAACCCACCCAGCACGCCAAGCACGACTCCCGGTTCCTCCGCTGTGGTGCCGGCATCCAGCCTCAGCGCGGGCTCGCCTGCGCGGATCGCGGCCCACAGGGGCGCCTCCACCCGGCGCAGGCTGAGGCCGGTCAGGATGAGTCCGGCCAACATCACCAGACCGGTGGCCAATCTAGATTTCACGACGGCAAAAGCAAAACACCGCCAGGGCCCCGGCGGCGGCCACGTGGGCAAATGCATAGACGGTGACACCCGCGACCTGGGTCCAGGCCAGCGTGCCCGCATCTGAGAACAGCTGGAAATTTGGCAACACCACGGCAACCAGGCCCGCGAGCACCCGGCTGACCGGGCCGGCGCCACGCGCGGCGGCCTCCTGCGCGAGGTATTGAAGATGGCCGACCACGCACACCAGAAAGCCCATCGCCATCGTGAACAGCTGCGTCTGGGCATAGCTCGCCACCAGCAGCGTCAGCGAGGCCAGCACGACCAGTTTCAGCCACTGCAGGAATCCGGCGACAGCCACGTGCGCATAGTTCACGACGGGGCCGCCGGCCAGCCCGCCGGGTAAGTCGCGCGCCAGTGATGTCTCCCGCGTCCAAAGCACCGCGGCCAGTACCACGGTCAGCACGCTGCAGAACACCCCGATAACCACCGCCACGCCGAGCAACTTTCCCAGGACGAACTCGGCGCGCCGGACCGGTTTCGCCAGCAGCGTCAGGATCGTGCGGTGCTCGATTTCGCTGAAAAATAGCTGGGTCGTTGCGACCACGGCGAGCACCGCGCCAAACAAGGCCATCGCCCCAAAACCGAGATCGGCGATGAATTTCAACTCGGGCGACCCGAAGTGAAAGTGCCGGAAATACTGTGACCCGAGCACGAGGCCGAGCGCCAGCAACAGCAGGAAAGTGAAAACCTTCTGCCGCACTGCCTCGCGCAGCGTGTTGAGCGCGATGAACAGCAGCAGTCGCCGGGGAAAGCGCACGCCGTTCATGCGTCATTCCCATGGATTCTCCCGTTCCGGCCGGGCGGCCGCCTGGAGAAATATTTCGTCCAGCCGGGGGCGGGGCGGACCAGCCGCCTCGACCGCACGGCCTCGTGCCGCCAGCCAGGCGCGCAAATCGGCAATTTCCCGGTCCGGCAGCCCGCTCACGTCCAGCAGCTTCCGGCTGTCGTTTGCCGGGAGATCAGACACGGCGCAATCCATGATGAGCCGGCCGCGATCCAGCATCGCAATGCGATCACACACCTCCTCGATCTGGGCCAGAAGATGGGAAGTGATGAGGACCGTCCTGCCGTCATCCTTGAGGTCCAGAATGAGTCCGGTGACAGCCTCCACGCCGGCCGGATCAAGCCCCGCCGTGGGCTCGTCGAGGATCACCAGCTCCGGCTCGTGCACGATCGCTTGCGCGAGGCCGAGGCGTTGGAGCATGCCTTTCGAATATGTCTCCACCCGTCGGTCCACCCCGGCCTCCAGTCCGGTCCACGCCAGGACTTCCTCAACCCGCGCAGCCAGCCTCTCGCCGTGCAATCCGGCCATGCGGCCATGAAACTTCACGAGCTCGCGCCCGGTCAGGTAGCCGTAATAATACGGCGCCTCGGGCAGATAGCCGATGCGCCGCCGGGCCTCCACCCGGCTGCTCGGAAAGCCAAAAACCCGGCATTGCCCCGCCGTCGGCTCGTGCAGGCCCAGGATGATCCGGAGGGTGGTGCTTTTGCCCGACCCATTGGGACCCAGCAGGCCATAGACCTGCCCGCGCTCGACACGCAGATTGAGTCGATCGATGGCCCGGAGCCTCAGGCCCCGCCACCCCACGGCGTAGTCCTTGGTCAAACCGACCAGTTCCAGCGCGGCCTCACTTGATGGCGAAGCCGCTGAACTGCGGGGCTCGCACGCGGGCGCTGCGTTCGGTCTTCCGAATGTAGCCATGCATCCGTTCCTCCAGGGCCGTCACGAACGCCGCCACTTCCTCCGCCCGGCCCTCGGCCTCCAGCTGCACGCGCCCGTCGGCCAGGTTGCACACGTAACCCGCGACCTCGAATTCCTGGGCCACCTGCAGCGCCGCATAACGGAAGCCCACGCCCTGCACGTGGCCGGTGAAAAAAACTGACTCGTGATGCACGACACTCATCGGAGGCTGGCGTGATACGCCCGCCGGCCACCCGCTTCAATTCGCAATATTTCCGTAACCGGCGGCAAAGGATTTTGATTTGCATTCTCCGGAATCGCGCACTCAGTTTCGCGCCAACCTAATGAGCGACTACGATCCCGACGGCGGCCCGGAGAACGAGTGGGAGGAACGCGGCGAGCTGGCTTGGAATGAGTTCGACTGGGAGCGGTACCTCCGCGAGCAGGACGACGCCATTCACCGCTATCTGGGCTTTTACGAGGCGTTCCGCCACAGCCCGAACCGCATCGACGCCGTCGCCGAGCAGATGGGCTGGGGCCCGGGCAACTGGAGCGACGACACGGAGGCCGCCGAGACCGAGGAGGACGCCACCCCAGCCGAGGCGCCGGACTTCGGCGAGGCCGAGATCTACACCCTCCACAAGAACCCGATCTTCATCGCGACCAAGGCGATCTACCTGGGCGTGAAACGGCAGTGGGAGCTGGGCGCAGGCGACGCCGCCAAGGTGCCGCCCCCGCTGGCGCTGGCGCTGCTGGCTTCGCTGCACCGCGGCGAGGAGCAGGCCGTGCAGGCCATCCACGCGCTCGATTTCGGCGATTTTGCGATGGCGGTCAGCCTCTTCAAGCGGGCGCTGAGCGCGCTCAACGAATCGCTGACCCTGCTCAATTCCGGTGACGCGACCCGCCATCGCGCGGTGATGGCCTACCGGGAGGAAACCCTCCCGCGGCTGTTTGACCTGCGGGAGATCTGGCTGCGCGTCATCAGCGAATGCCGCGAGGAGCTGGACCGCCCGGTAGACGAGGAGAGCTGAGCGGAGCGGCGCAAAACCGCCTTGCACTTTCGGCGAGGCGCGTTTGCCTCGACAGCCTGATTCCGGAGGGGTGGCTGAGTGGTCGATAGCGGCGCTTTGCTAAAGCGTTGTAGGGGTTTAAATCCCTACCGGGGGTTCGAATCCCCCCCCCTCCGCCATCCTACGCCTAGCCTACGCATGGCAAGCCATGCCCCGGAAGCACGGACGGCTACGGCTGGATCTGCAATTTCATCAGACTAAGGCGAAGGATGCCCTCCGTAGGCTTGGCGAAGGAGGGCCTACTTACCGCCCATCGACGGCTCGTAGGATCCATCACTGCTTGCGAGGCCTCTCCGCAATCTCTCGGGCGACTTTCATGCTCTCGGCCTTTTGCTCGGCGGTCATTTCACGTACGAGAAGGTCCAAGTTCCTCTCCGCCTCTTTGTGACCTCGCGACCCTGCGATGCCAAACCAGATGGAGGCCTGCACTACGTCCTTTGGTATGCCGTCACCCAACTTGTAAAGGAGCCCGAGTCTAAATTGGGCATCTACATCTCCTTGATCGGCGGCCATGCGGTACCATTTGAGCGCTTCCGGCGTGTTTTTGGGCACCCCCGAGCCCTTGGCGTAAATCGCGCCCAGGCTGGACTGCGCTAAGCTGTCGCCCTGTGCGGCGGCCTTGCGCCACCAACTCATTGCCTGCGAGACGTCCTTCGGTGTGCCAATGCCGAGATAGCAAAACCTCGCGAGGTTGGTTTGGGCGAGAGGTTGCCCCTGTTCGGCTGCCTTGCGCCACCACACGACCGCCGCGGTGACGTCGCTTTTAACCCCAAAGCCATCGGCGTACGCCACCCCCAGGTTGTACTGCGCGTACTTATTTCCCTGCTCCGCCGCCTTGCGCCACCAATTCAATGCCTCCTGCGCGTCCTTCGGCAGGCCATCCCCATTCGCGTAACGCTCGCCCAGATTATTTTGCGCGACCGCATCACCCGCCGCGGCCGTCTTGCTCAGGGCCGCCATCTGGTCCGTTTCCGCGAGCGCTACGTTCGTCATCACCCAAAGTGCGAGCAACAGTTTCAAGGAGAGGCGCGTCATGTCCCCGTCATGGACCGGAAGATGCTCCCAGGCAAGTCGTCACAAAAAACCCGCGCCGTACTTGGCGCGGGTCTTCTTCAAAGCAACTGGCCGTGACTCAGTACCGGTAATGCTCGGGCTTGTACGGCCCGCCGACGGGGACCCCGAGATACGCGGCCTGGTCCTTGGTGAGCGTGGTCAGCTTGGCGCCGATCTTTTCCAGGTGGAGGCGGGCGACTTCCTCGTCGAGGTGCTTCGGCAAGCGGTAGACGCCGACCTTGTACGTGTCCTTGTTCTTCCAGAGGTCGAGCGCCGCCAGCGTCTGGTTGGTGAAGCTGTTCGACATCACGAACGACGGGTGCCCCGTGGCGCAACCGAGGTTCACGAGCCGGCCCTCGGCCAGCAGGTAGATGCTGTTGCCCTTGGGGAACGTGTAGAGGTCGTATTGCGGCTTCACGTTGATGCGCTTGGCATCGGACGTGTTCAGCTTGTCGACTTGGATCTCGTTGTCGAAGTGGCCGATGTTGCAGACGATGGCCTGGTCCTTCAT
>CAIQKV010000116.1 GCA_903872505.1 uncultured Opitutia bacterium | reverse complement strand
GGACGCGGACTCGGAAAACCTTCAGTCCCGAAGCTGACTCCGCGAGCGGTCCAGCGATCCGCGCGGCGAAGCTCGCGCCCAACTATTGATTCCAAAGCGGATTCCGCGCAGCGGGCAAGGCGAAGCGCGGCCCAGGCCTGTGCTCCCGCGCGCAAACCTTCCCGCCCTTGCCGTCGAGGCGCGGTACCGATCTGCGGCGGTACGCCGCACGCGTCGGGGCCCCGTACGCCGAGGTACTAAACAGCGAATTCAAGCTCTTCGCTGAGCGGTTTTCCTGGAGGAGGCGCGTTGAGCGCCGATCTCAATCCGCCGACCCGACCAGCCCGAGCCAAGGAAAAGGGGAGTCTGAGGCAATGCCACTCACTTAGCGGCGCCCGCTCCGTCAGCTCCCCGCTTGGCGCCGCCCTCGCCGGTCTTCGTCGGCCGTTTTCCCGGATACCGACCGCTGGTGACCTTCACCACCCGCGGGTACGCTCGTTCGCGTCGCCTGGGCGGTAGGACGAGTCGCCTGAGGTTCTCTCGCAATCGCATGAGATGCTTGGGAATCGCGCCCGGACCGATCGAAATGTTGGACCACTGCCACTCATCGCGGATCAGCGTCAGCGCCAGCACGAAGCTGATCCGCACCGGCGGCACTCCGACCTCGCGCGCGACCCGCGCGATCTCCAGCCGGACCAGGTTGTACGCCAGCAGAAGTCCCCAAATTTCCTGACGAACTCCGTCCGGCTTCTTGCTACGCAGGGCATCCTCGCGCTCAAGCATGTCCGTCTTGATTTCGCCAAAGCCCAGCTCGAGTTCCCAGCGCTCGTGGTACATCTCGATGACTTCCTTGGCCGGCCAGAGCTTCGGGTCGAGCAGCGAGGTCAGCAGGCACTGCGGCTGGTAACCCTTGCGCTGGTAGCGAATCGCGCGCGCTTGCCATGTCTTGCCCAGTGACGGATTGGTCTTGCGTGCCTGCTTGGTCACGTCCATCTCGACAAGCTCGTCACCTTCGCCCAGCTTCTGGACAGTCCTCATCACCGTGTTCGACTTCGCGCGGGTCAGCCAATGCCGATTTGCTCCGCCGTTTTGCAGCGGCAGCAAGGTCAACGGACTCAGGTACGCCCGGTCCAGGACGGTGAGCGAGTCATCTGGCACGAGGGCGAGGAGGTCAGGCGTCAGGCTGTTTTCACTGGTCTTTTCATAGCTTTCGACGGCCGCGCCCGCGAGCACGTGGGAGCGCAACGCCATCAGCGCAACCACCCGCGCCATCGGATAGCTGCTGTCACCCGTCCGTGGGCCGGTCCATTGCCCACCAAATTCCTCACGATTCTCAGGTGTGTCTGCGATGCGAAGCGTCGTGCCGTCGACGCCGTACACGGCCAAGCCCCGCCAACGGTCGCTGTCTGCGCCTTCTGCCGACCACACCTGCGCTGTCTCGGAAAACAGCCACTTCACAGGCTCAAATCCGAGGCGCTCACGGGCCGGAGGAATCGCCGCGGGCACCACGTCCCGGCCGCTTGGCACGGGAAGCGCGAGATCGAGTGATCTCACCACCTCCTCGATGCGACGGTCGCGCATCAACGCCATCCCAATCACCAGCCACACGACCTGCTCGGCCGGCAAGCGACGCCGCCGCAGCGTGGCGACGCCTTTGGCCGTGAGCGCCCGAGAAATCCAATCGCCGTCGTCGAGCCGTGTCTGGAGCGACGTGATCGAATCCGGCATCGCCGAGGCGACCAGGGAGAGTTCTTCGTGAAGGGACATGGCGCGCTCCGGGTAGTGGGAGCGCTACATTGATCGCCATGAATTCATTGCGCAAGTCTGTGTCGAAAAGCGTAGTCGCCACGATCACTTACGGCTAAGTGATCGGCATTG
>CAIQKV010000115.1 GCA_903872505.1 uncultured Opitutia bacterium | reverse complement strand
TAGGCGGTACCGCCCACCACCAAAAAACGCATAAACCTCACTTGCGTCTCCCGGTCGGTTAGCTTCGCCTTGATCATCCTTCCGACGAAATGAATCGCGCCAACCCCGAGCAACTTAATTTCGCCGTCATCGGTTGCGGCCTCATTGGGAAAAGACGGGCCGCCGCGGTCGCGCCGGCCCCGTTGCGCTACGCCTGTGATCTCGACGCCACACGCGCCGCCGACCTCGCGAAGTCGGTCCCCGGCTGCACCGCCATCACGGATTACCGTGTCGCCCTCGCCGACGCCGCGGTCGGCGCCGTCATCGTCTCCACCCTCAACGCCTCGCTCGCCCCCATCGCCCTCGCCGCCGCGCGCGCCGGCAAGCACGTGCTTGTCGAGAAGCCCGGCGCGCTCAACGCGGACCAGCTTCGCGCCGTGCGCGACGCCGCCCGCGCCACGGGCGCCCGCGTGCGCCTCGGCTACAACCACCGCTTCCACCCGGCCCTGCAGAAGGCGCGCGAGCTGCTGGACAGCGGCGCGCTCGGCCCGCTCATGTTCCTGCGCGGCCGCTACGGCCATGGCGGCCGCAAAGGCTACGACCGCGAGTGGCGCGCCGACCCCAAGCTCTCCGGCGGCGGCGAGCTCATCGACCAGGGCGTCCACCTGATCGACCTCGCCGGCTGGATCCTCGGCGACTTCGCGCAGGTCGACGGCCACGCTGCGACGTATTTCTGGGACATGCCGGTGGACGACAACGCCTTCCTCTCGCTCCGCACCGCCGCCGGGCAGACCGCCTGGCTGCACGTCAGCTGCACCGAGTGGAAGAACCTGTTCTCCCTCGAGATCTACGGCCGCGACGCCAAGATCGCGATCGACGGCCTCGGCGGCAGCTACGGCCCGGAGCGCCTCACGTTCTACCGGATGCTCCCGCAGATGGGGCCGCCCGAGACTACCGTCTTTGATTTCCCCGCCAACGACGACTCGTGGCGCCTCGAGACCGCCGCCTTCACCGACGACATCCGGCTCAGCCGCGAGCCCACCCCGGGGCTCGCCGAGGGCATCCGCACCCTCGAAATCGTCGAGGCCATCTACCGGCAAAGCGGCTTTCCCGTGTCGGCCGAAAAGCTCTAGCCCGTGCCTTTCGGGTTTCCTCTTTCCCAAATTTTCGCTTACTCTTCCCGCGATGCTCATCACCCGTTCCCCCCTTCGCATTTCCCTCGGCGGCGGCGGCACCGACCTGCCGTCGTATTACCGGGAACACGGCGGCTTTCTCGTCGCCGCGGCGATCGACAAGTATGTCTACATCACGCTGCACCAGACCTTCGTGCCGGATCTGATCGTCAAGTACTCCGAGTTGGAGCGCGTCGCCGACGCCACGCAGCTCAAGCATCCCATCATCCGCGAGGCGATGGCGCTGCTCGAGATGGACGGCCGCTCCCTCGAGCTGACCTCGATGGCGGACATCCCGGCGGGCACCGGGCTCGGCTCATCCGGGAGTTTCACGACCGCGCTGCTGAAGGTGCTGCACGCCTCCAAGAAGCACCACGTCTCGCCCGCCGAGCTGGCCGAGCAGGCCTGCCACATTGAGATCGAACGCCTCGGCGAGCCGGTGGGCAAGCAGGACCAGTACATCGCCGCTGTCGGCGGCATCACCGTGTTCCATTTCCACCCGGACGGCCGCGTCGAGTACCGCCCGTGCGCCATCTCCGAGGAGACGCTTTTCAATCTCGAGGACAACCTGCTGCTGTTCTTCACCGGTTACAGCCGCAAAGCCTCGAAGATCCTCAAGGATCAGAATGAGAAGTCCATGCAGCAGGACCCGGCGATGCTCGAGAACCTGCATTTCACGAAGCAGCTCGGCCTGCAGTCGCTGGTGGAGCTGGAAGCCGGCAACCTCGAGGAATTCGCCCATTTGATGGACATCCACTGGCAGCGCAAAAAGGCCCGCAGCAAGGGCATGAGCAATGCCCGCATCGACGACTGGTACGAGTACGCGATGGAAAACGGCGCTCTTGGCGGCAAGCTCATCGGCGCGGGCGGCGGCGGCTTCCTGATGTTTTACGCGGAGGACAAGAAAAAGCTCCGGCACGCGATGCGCGAGAAGGGCCTGCAGGAGGTGCGCTTCCGCTTCGACTTCGAGGGCACCAAGGTCGTCACGCAGAACTGAGCGCATGCCGTCCGCTGGCACAGCCCTGCCGGTCGCCATCCTCGCCGGCGGCCTGGCCACGCGCCTCGGGCCGGTCACCCAGAAAATCCCGAAGCTGCTCGTCGAGGTCGCCGGCGAGCCGTTCTTCTCGCACCAGCTCCGCCTGCTCCAGCAGGCCGGGCTCACCCGCATTGTCCTGTGTGTCGGTCATCTCGGCGAGCAGATCGTCGCCCGCTACGGCGACGGCGCCGACTGGGGCGTGCAGCTCGACTACTCCTTCGACGGCCCCCGGCTCCTCGGCACCGGCGGCGCGCTCATCCGCGCACTGCCCAAGCTGGGCGAGGCGTTCTTCGTGCTCTACGGCGACAGCTATCTGCCGACCGATTATGCGGCCGTCGGCGACTCCTTCAACAAATCCGGCCGGCTCGGGCTCATGACCGTGTACGAAAACCGCGGGCGCTACGAAACCAGCAACGTCTGGTTCGAGGCCGGGGAGATCAGGCGGTACGACAAGCAGCATCCCGTGCCGCAGATGCACCATGTCGACTATGGACTCGGGGTGTTCCGCGCCGCCGCGTTCGATGGTTTTGCCCGCGACGCCGTCGTCGACCTCGCCCACGTGCAGCAGGCCCTGGTCGCCCGCCAGCAGCTCGCCGGCTGCGAGATCAAGCAGCGTTTCTACGAGATCGGCTCCCCCGCCGGACTGAACGAACTCGACGCCCTGCTCCGCTCCGGCCAAGTTCCGCCCAGCTAAAAACCTCATGTCCTATTCCGTCCAGCACCTCAAGGAAACCGCCGCCATTGTCGCCCAGATCAACCCGGAGGACTGCGAGAAATGCGTCCGGGAGCTCGTCGGTGTGCGCACCCGCGGCGGCCGGCTCTTCATCCTCGGCGTCGGCGGCAGCGCCGCCAACGCCTCCCACGCGGTGAACGATTTCCGAAAAATCGCCGGCCTCGAAGTCTACGCACCTACCGACAACGTCTCCGAGCTCACGGCCCGCACCAACGACGAGGGCTGGGCCAGCGTTTTCGCCGAGTGGCTCCGCGGCTCGCGGCTCAACGCCAAGGACGCCTTGCTGATCCTCTCCGTCGGCGGCGGCAACGTGGAGAAAAACGTCTCCCCCAATCTCGTCGCCGCGATGCAGCTCGCGAAGCAGGTCGGCGCCCGCGTGATCGGCATCGTCGGCAAGGACGGCGGCTATACCGCCAAGGTGGCCGACGCCTGCGTCATCGTGCCCACGGTGAACCCGAACAACATCACGCCGCACAGCGAGGCCTTCCAGGCCGTCATCTGGCACCTCTTCGTCTCCCACCCCGACCTCAAGGTGAACCAGACCAAGTGGGAGAGCGTCGCGCCCGCCAAGCGCTGAGCCCCTACCGGCGCCCCGCCCTCCCGCCGCGCCCCCACCCTCGCGAGCCATGCACCGCCCCCTGCCCGACTCCACCCGCCAGCACCTGGATGGCGTGAGGGATTTCTACGACGCAGCCCCCACGGCTCTGCGCTGGGGCGCGCGCGGCTACCGCATGCTGCTGGCCCGCTACTACAACCTGCTCATCCCGGCGGACGCCTCGGTGCTCGAGATCGGCTGCGGTTCGGGCGAGTTGCTTTCCCGCCTGCATGCCGCCCGCAAGACCGGCATCGATTTATCCGCCACCCAGATCGAGGCCGCCCGCGCCCGCGTGCCCGGGGGGACCTTCCACGTCCAAGCCGGGGAACTCATTGATCTGCCCGGTCAGTTCGACGTGATCATCATCTCGGACGCCCTCAACCTGGCGGCCGACGTGCAGCTGCTGCTGGAGCGCCTGCAGGCTTCGGCCCATCCGGGCACGCGGCTAATCATCAATTTTCAAAACTCCCTCTGGCGGCCCGTGCTCACCCTTGCCCGCTGGCTGGGCTTGAAGGCCACGCAGCCCGAGAACAGCTGGCTCGCGCCCTTCGACGTGCTTAACCTACTGCAGCTGGCGGGCTGGACTCCGATCTGCCGCCAGAGCCGACTGCTGGTACCCGTCCCCGTTCCGCTCCTCGCCACCCTCGTGAATCGCTGGGTGGCGCCGCTGGCCCAGTGGTTCTGCCTCACTGTTTTCGTTGTCGCGCGGCCCAATCGCCCGGCCACGCAGCCGCGCACCGTTTCCGTCGTCATCCCCGCCCGCAACGAGGCCGGCAACATCGAGGCCGCCGTCCGCCGCACGCCGGAGATGGGCGCCGGCACCGAGCTCATCTTTGTCGAGGGGCACTCCCGCGACGACACCTGGGCCGAGATCCAGCGGGTGGCGCGCGAGCATCCGGAGCGGAAAATCAAGATTATGCAGCAGACCGGGCGCGGCAAGGGCGACGCCGTGCGGCTGGGCTTCGCCGCGGCCACCGGCGACATCCTCATGATCCTCGACGCCGACCTTACCATGCCGCCCGAGGAGCTGCCCAAGTTCTACGAGGTCCTTGCCAGCGGCCGCGCGGAGTTCGCCAACGGGGTGCGCCTGGTCTACCCGATGGACGAAAAGGCGATGCAGTTCCTGAATCTCTGCGCCAACAAGGCCTTCGGCCTCATCTTCACCTGGCTGCTGGGCCAGCCGGTCAAGGACACCCTGTGCGGCACGAAGGTGCTCAGCCGCGTCGACTACGAAAAGATCGCCGCCAACCGCGCCTACTTCGGCGACTTCGATCCGTTCGGCGACTTCGACCTGCTGTTCGGCGCCGCCAAGCTCAACCTCAAGATCGCCGACGTGCCCATCCGCTACAAGCAGCGCACCTATGGCACGACCAACATCCACCGCTGGAGCCACGGCTGGCTGCTGCTGCGCATGGTCGTCTTCGCCGCGCGCAAACTGAAGTTCGTGTGACGGCCCGAACCGCTGCCGTGTCTTCCGCCGCCGCTCCTTCCCTCCAGACCCAGCCGAAACGGCCCGCCGTGTTCGTCGACCGCGACGGCACGCTCAACATCCAGTCCATCCGCGAGGGAAAGCCCTTTTCGCCCCGGACGGTCGACGAATTCCGCCTCTTCCCAGGCGTGTCGGAAGCCTGCCGTGCCCTGCACGCCGCCGGCTACACGCTGGTCGTCGCGACCAACCAGCCTGACGTGGGCCGGGGCGACCTGCGGCAGGATATCGTCGAGGCGATGCACGACCGGTTGCGCCAGCTCGTGCCCGAGATCGCCCGCGTCGAGGTCTGCTACGCGCCGGGCCGCGCGGGCGACCCACCGGACCCGCGGCGCAAGCCCGAGCCCGGCATGCTGCTCGACGCCGCCCGCGACCTCGGGCTCGACCTGGCCCGCTCCTGGATGGTCGGAGACCGCTGGCGCGACATCGATTGCGGGCACCGCGCTGGTGTGCGCACCGTGTTCATCGACTTCGGCTACACCGAGGAGTTGCGCGCCCGGCCGGATTTCACCGTCCCGAGCTTTGCCGAGGCCGCCCGGATAATTCTTGCCCAGCCGGGTGGACAGAAACTCAATCCTGCACCATCCTGACTCTCCGATGAAATCCCTCTCCGATCTCAAAATCAAAATTTTCGCCGACGGTGCCGACAAGGCCGGCATCCTTGAACTCAACGCCAAGCCCTACGTTAAGGGCATGACGACCAACCCGTCCCTGATGAAAAAATCGGGCGTGAAGGACTACGAGGCCTTTGCGAAGGAAGTCCTGCAGACCGTCACCACCAAGCCCATTTCCTTCGAGGTGTTTGCAGACGACTTCGCCGAGATGCGCCGCCAGGCCGGAAAGATCAAGACCTGGGGCAAGAATGTCTACGTCAAGATCCCGGTCACCAATTCCAAGGGCGAATCCTCGCTCCCGCTCATCCGTGACCTCGGCCAGGAGGGCGTGAAACTGAACATCACCGCCATCCTCACGCTCAAGCAGGTGGAGGGCGTCGCCGGGGCGCTCAATCCCGCCGTGCCGTCGGTGGTCTCGGTCTTCGCCGGCCGCATCGCCGACACCGGTGTCGACCCGATGCCGATCATGCGCGCCTGCGGGCCGCTCCTCACCCAACAGCCGAACGCCGAACTGCTCTGGGCCAGCACGCGCGAGGTGCTCAACATTTTCCAGGCCGAGGAAACCGGCTGCAAAATCATCACGGTGCCCCACGACATCATCGCCAAGGCGGTCAAGATGACTGGCATGGATCTCACGGAGCTTTCCTTGGACACGGTAAGGGGCTTCTTGAAGGACACGACCGAGGCCGGGTTCAAGATCTAGCGCGGCCGGGGCCGGTTATTGCCTTTCCATCGCGGAAGCGCGGCGTTTGTCTCGGCCACAACGCCGTGGATAACGCCGCACCGATTCCCAGGTTCTACCTCGATCAACCCGCGGATTGGACGCAGCTGCCGCGGTGCGTGATCATCCGCGGCTGGTGTTTCGGCCCGGACGGAAAGCCCATCCGGGCCATCCGGCTGAAGGCCGGCAAGGTGACGCTGGACGGCGTGGTCGGCCTGCCCCGGCCGGACGTCAAGGCGGCCGTCCCGGAGGCTCCGAATGATAATTGCGGTTTCGAGATCCGCGGCACCCTCCCCTCCGGCCGCATCCGCGTCGCGCTCGAGACCGCCTCGGCCGACGGCGTCTGGTCACCGCTCGTGAGCCGCTCCGTCAGGGTGCCGCGGCAGGTCATTCCGCTCTGGCTCGGCGGCGGGGCCTGGACCGAGCTGATGTTCTTCCAGATGCCGGCGCACATGGCCTATGCCGCCCGTCCCGTGCGCCCGGAGAAATTCCCCGTCGCCGCGCCGGACGCGCGTCGGCCGAGGCTCTCCATCGTTACCCCCTCATACCAGCAGGGCCGCTTCCTCGGCGAAACCATGCGCAGCGTCCTCGAGCAACCGGGAGTCGAGTGCCAGTATGTCGTGCAGGACGGGGGCTCGACCGATGAGAGCGCGCAACTCATCCGGCAGCACGCCGGCCGGCTGCACGCTTGGGAGTGTACCCCCGACCACGGCCAGGCCGACGCCATCGCCCGCGGGTTCGCCAAGACCTCCGGCGGGCCGAACGATCTCATGGCCTGGATCAACTCCGACGATTATTACCAGCCCGGCGCCCTCGCCTATGTCGCGGATTATTTTTCCCGGCACCCCGAGGTGGACGTGCTGTACGGCCACCGCATCGTCGTGGACGAGGCCTCCCGGGAAATCGCGCGCTGGTTCCTGCCGAAGCACGACGACACCGTGCTGCGCCTGAACGATTTCGTGCCGCAGGAAACGATGTTCTGGCGCCGGCGACTGTGGGACCGCGTCAACGGCTTGGACACCTCGTTCAAGTTCGCCGTCGATTGGGACCTGCTTCTGCGGTTCCAGTCCGCCGGGGCCCGCATCGTCCGCGTGCCCTGGTTCCTCGCCTGTTTCCGGGTGCATCCGACGCAGAAGACCAGCTTCTCCATGCACGACACCGGCCGGCGGGAGATCAACCTCCTGCGCGAACGCACCCACGGCCGCCCCTTTCCGCCCGAGGAGCTGGAGCGAAATCCCCTCCTCCTCCGCTATCTCCGCCGCAGCGCCCGGATCGAGTTCCTGTGGCGGCTCGGCCTGCGCGCCCCGTAGCGCCGGCCGGCCCGGCGACAATAGACTTCACATCCCGCACCGGCGCGCCTTGATGTTGCGCCAGCCATGAAGCCCGACCACCCGGATCCGGCCGAGACGTTCCAGCGGGTCCGCCAGCAGCTGATCCTGGCGCAGGTGCGCATCATGGAACTGGAGGACGTGCGGGACGAAACCGCCGCGCGGCTCGGCGAGACGGAGAGTCTGCTCCGGGCCGCCCAGGCCTTGGCCGACCAGAAGCTGGACGAAGCCGCCCACGCCGAGCAAACCCGCGCCGACCTGCAGGCGCAGTTCGCGCATCTGCAGCACGTCCAGCATGTGACCCACGAGGCGCTCGGGATTGCCAGCAAGCAGCTCGAGGAGGCCCGGCAAGTGCTCGAACTGCAGCTCCGCGAGACCGCCACCCGGCAGCAGCGCATCGAACAACTCGACGCCGAGATCCGCAGCCTGCGATCCTCCCGCAGCTGGCGGTGGACCGCGTGGCTGCGCGCACTCGAACGCGCCCTCGGTGGCCGGAAGCCATGAGCCCGTCCGCCGCGCTCCGGCTGCACGCTGAAATCGAATCGCCGCGTCCGCTGCGCGCCCTCGCGGGCGAGGTGACCGTCCGGGGCTGGTGCCTTGCCGAAGACCTGCCCGCGCCGCCCCCCGTCCGGCTGGTCACCGCCGCCGGCATCCTGCCGCTGACCGGGCGTTCCGCGCGCACCGATGTGCCCCAGCTCTTTCCCGCGAGCGCCGCCGCCAGCCAGTGCGGCTTTGTCATCAGCGGGCCGCTGCCCGCCGGCGTTCACCTTGCGTCCCTTGAAGCCCAGCGGCCCGATGGTGAATGGCAGCGGTTCAGGCAGCTCACGCTCGCGGTCGCGGCCCCGCCCTTCGCCGCGGTGCTGGATGAGCCCATCGCCCAGGGCACGCTCCGCGACCGCGTGAAAGTCGGCGGCTGGGCCTTGAGTTTCACCGAGCCCATCGCCGAGCTCACGCTGCGCTACGGACACCGGGAGATTGAATGCGACACCGGCCTGCCCCGCGTCGACGTGCCGGCCCGGTTTCCGGGCGTCGCGCCCGCCGGACGCAGCGGCTTCCAGAGCCGGGATTTCCTCGTGGCCGGGCATGGCCCGGTCCGCGTGCGTGCCCGACTCGCCAGCGGCCGGATCGCCCTCGCCCCGACCAAGGTCGTTTTCAGCGTGGCCAGCGACGAGAACCACGCCGCGGACCTCGATTTGACGGTGCCCCGCCTCGGCCTGGCGGAGGATGGCGCCACCCGGCCCGCCGACCTGTCTCCGCCGGACCGCACCGCCCGGCCGCTCAACGTACTCTTCGTGCTCCACGGCAGCTTCGCCTCCAACAGCGCGCTCCATGTCGCCGCCCTGGCCAACGAACTGGCCGTGACCGGCCACGCCTGCGCCGTCGCCGTGCCGCACGACCTCGCCACGCTCGCGCATCATGACCGGCCGGCCTTCCGCGGGCTGACCTTTGCGGAGGCGGAGGCCGGTTTCGTTTATCCCGATGGCCGCGGGCCGGATGTCATCCACGCCTGGACCACCCGAGAAAACGTGCGCCTGCTGACCGAAAAACTGCGCGCGCGCCACGGCGCGCCGGTCATCGTCCACCTGGAGGACAACGAGCAGCAGCTTCTCGCCCTCATACTCGGGCGCGACTTCGCGGCCCTCGACCGGATGGGCGACGCCGAACTCGACCGGCTGGTGCCGCCGGACCTCTCCCACCCGCACCGCAGCCGCACCTTCCTCGCCGCCGCGGACGGCATCACCGTCATCACCACGCGGCTCCGCGAATTCGCCCCGGCGGACAAGTCATGCCTCACGCTCTGGCCCGCAGCCGACGCCCGGCATTTCTACCCGCGGCCGCGGCCGGACCGGTTCCGCGCCGTGCTCGACGCGGCGCCCGGCGAGACCGTGCTCTTCTATCACGGCAACGTCCACGCCGCCAACGCCGCCGAGGTGCGCGAGCTCTATGCCGCGGTGGTCGAGCTCAACCGCTCCGGCCCTCCCGTCACCCTGATCCGCACCGGGCTCGACCGCGTGGCCCTGCCCGGCGAGCTGGCCGCCGCGGCCGCGCCCTACGTCCTCAACCTGGGCCAGATCCTCCATCACCGACACCTGCCGGCGCTGATGGCCCTGGCCGACATCTTCGTGCAGCCGGGCGGGCCGGATGCATTCAACGACTACCGGTTTCCCTCGAAGCTGCCCGAGTTTTTCGCGCTGGGCCGGCCGGTCGTGCTGCCCCGCACCAACCTCGGCACCCTGGTCCGCCATGGCACCGACGCCTACGTGCTCGACCGGGCCGACGCGGCGGGCATCGCCGCCGCGGTGCGCGAGCTGCGCGCGGACCGCACCCTCGCCGAGAAACTCGGCCGCGGGGCCGTCGCCTTCGCAGAAAAACACTTCAGCTGGCGGCGCAGCGCGGCAGCGCTTGCCAACTTCTACTTCTCGCTGGCACCGTCCTGACTCATGTCCGAGCTGACCCCGCAACGTCTGTTCGTCACCGGCGGCCGCGGCCGGCTCGCCTCGCTGGTGGCCGACCATTTCCGCGCCCCGGCGCATGAGGTGACGCTCTTCTCGCGGCACGGCGGCGACGGCTTCCGGCTGCTGGGCGACTTGGTGCAGCCCGGCGCGCTGGACGAGGCCGGCGCGCTGTTTCACCTCGCCTGGAGCACGCTGCCCGCCACCTCGGAGCAGCATCCGGGGGCCGAGGAGCAGCACGACCTGCCGCTGCTGAAAAATATCCTCGAGGCGATCGCCGCCGCGCCGAAGAGCCGGCGGCCGCACTTCATTTTCTTTTCCTCCGGCGGGGCGGTTTACGGCTGTGCCCCGGGCCGGGCCAACACCGAGACGGATGCCTGCCAGCCGATCGGAAACTACGGGCGGGCCAAGCGCGCCGCCGAGCAGCTCATCGCAACCTACGCCACGTATCACGGGCTGGCCTGCACCATCCTGCGCATCTCGAATCCGTACGGTTATCCCGTGCCGAAAAACCGTGCCCAAGGGCTCATCCCACACGCCCTGCGCTGCGCGGTCGAGGGCCAGCCGCTCACGCTGTGGGGCGATGGCCACGCCAAGAAGGATTTCCTGTACTACACGGATTTTCTGTCCGCGCTGGAACTCGTCCTCGCCCGCCCGCTCACCGGGACTTTCAACCTGTGCGCCGGCGAATCGCACTCGGTCAGCGAGGTCATTGGCTTGGTGGAAAAGCACACGGGCCGGCGCGTCGCCCTGCAGTCGCAGCCGGCGCCCGCCTGGGACGTGCAGGACAGCCGCCTCGATAGTGCGCGTTTTAATGCCGCCACCGGCTGGCGGCCGCAGGTCAACCTCGACGAGGGCATCCGCCGCGCCGCCGCCGGCTATGCCGGCCAGGAATAACTTGGGCTCAACCCGGGCTCGGAATTCTGACCGGCAATTGGTAATGATCGGGTCCCATGCCTGTTTCCCCTGACGAATCCGATTCGATCCGGCCGCCCTCGCCGCGGTGGCTCGTCGTGATTTTTGCCGGCATGCTGGTGATCGCGCTCTGCGTGCTGACCCGCTCCTGGCACGCCTCGATCCTCGACCGCTTCGAGTTTCGCCAGCTGCAAACCGCCGTCGCCACCTACTGGATAAAGGTGGACGGCTTCCGGCTGGATTATGTGTTCCCGATCTTCGGGCCGCCGTGGTCGGTGCCGATGGAGTTTCCCACCTACCAATGGATCGTGGCCACCGCGAGCAACCTGCTGGGCACGGGGCTTGAGCCGACCGCCCGCGGCGTCAGCGTGTTTTTCTTTCTCGCCACCCTCCCCGCGGTCTACGGCCTTGCCGGGCTGTTGCCACTGTCCCCGTCGCGGCGGCTGCTGGTCGTCAGTGCGGTGCTGGCCTCGCCCACCTATCTCTTCTACGGGCGCGCGTTCATGATCGAGACCACGGCGCTGTGCTTTTCCACGTGGTTTCTCTACGCGCTGACCCGGGCGGTCCGCGACGACCGCGGCGGGATCGCCGTGCTCGCCGGCGCCCTCGCCGTGCTGGCCGGACTCACCAAGGTCACCACGTTCGTCATCTTCCTCCCACCCGCCGCCCTGCTGGCCTGGATCCATTGGCGGCCCCGGTGGGCCGGCCGCGCGCAGCAATCGGCGGCCTTCCGGCGCAGCACGCTGTTCGCCGTGATTCCCGTGCTCGCCGGCCTGGGGGTGGCGGCCTGGTGGGTGCGCCACTCGGACCGGGTGAAGGACTCGAATCCCTTTGCCGGCTTCCTGACCGCCCGGGAAATGACCCGCTGGAACTGGGGCACATGGGCGCAGCGCGTCTCGGCCGAAACCTGGACGACGAACTGGCTCAATGTCTCCCAATTGGTGCTCGGCCTGGGCTCCCTTGTCCTGCTCGCGTTTTGCGCGGCCCTCGTCCGGGCCCCCTACCGGCGCGCGGCGGCCTGGTGCGCGGCCTTCTTCCTCCTCGGCCCGCTGGTGTTCACCAACCTGTACTACCGTCACGACTACTACTACTGCGCGAACGCGCTCTTTCTCCTGATGGGTGCGGGATTCCTCCTGGCCGGAATCTGGGACTCCCCCCAGCTGCCCCGCGCCGCGCGCCTGCTCGCCGTCGGCTTGTTCCTAGGCGGTCAGCTCGCGCTCTTCAACGGGAGCTACGGGGACTATCATCGGCGGGTGCTGCCCGCGCCTCCCGGCATCGCGACGCTGATCCGGGAATTGGTCCCCGCCAACGACGTCGTCCTGATCTATGGCTGGGACTGGAACACCCTCGTGCCGTACTACGCGCAGCACCGCGTGGTCTCGGTGCCGCTCGGGCGCGAGCGGGAGACCAAGGTGCTCGAGGACGTCCTGGTCCGGCTGCCGCCGCGGCGCGTCACCGCCCTCCTGATCCGGTACAGCGACAAGCTGCTGCCTTCGCCGGAGTTCATCCGCGAGCGCACGAACCGGTTCCAGCTCTGCCCCTTCCCGCTCGCGACGAGCGCCGAGGGCGACCTTTACCTGCCGGAGGACCAGCTCCCGGCCGCCTTCGCCCGTCTGCGCGGCCGGTCGTTCCCGGGGGTCACGCTGAATGCGCCGCCCGCAGGGCCAGACACGCCTTCACTGCCCGAGGTTGGCGTTGCTTCGCTCGCGCTGCCGATCCTGAGCCCGCATCCCGCCAGTGCGCGTGGCGAATACGGAATCAAGGCCGGCCAGGCCGACGGCCGCGCCGCCGTGCTGGCGCACCCGATTTCCGAGCTGCAATTCAACCCGCCCCCCGGCGCCACCCAAATCGACGCCGAGGTCGGCGTGATCGCGGCCGCCTATGCCCCGGGGGCGGCGGTCGCGACGGACGGCGTGGGCGTCGAAATCTACGAACTGCGCCCGAACGGGCTCCGGCGCGTGCTCTTCCGCCGCGATCTCGATCCCGCCGGTGTGGCCGCCGACCGCGGCCCGCAGACGATCCGCCTCGAACAGGCCGGCCCGTTTGCCGGGCCCGTGATTTTCCGCATCACCCCCGGCCCGCACGGCAACTACAACAACGACTGGGCTTACTGGTCGCGCATCGCGATCCACTGAGCCGCGTCAGTCGATGCGCAGCCGGCCAGCGCCAGCCAGCCCTCGATGCGCCCGGGCGCCGGCGGGGCGGAAGGATTTCCCATGGGGCAAGGCAAAGTCATCCCCCGGGGCTTGCCAACCCGTTTAATCCGCCGTGCCCCGCCGGCCGGAACAGGCTTTACTCTCCCGGCCGGGCCGCCGCTTAATTTTCCCGCCTTTTCATGACCGCCCCCGCCGCGCCGCTTTTCCACATCGACAGTCCCGCCACCTGGCGGCCGGAGGTCGCGGGCATCGAGGTGACGGGCTGGCTGTACCCCGGCGAAGCGGCGGTCTGCGTGGATCTCCGGGCGCGCGTGGACCGGCGCGCCTTCCTCGGGATTTACGGCCTCGACCGGCCCGACACCCAGGCGGCCCTCGGCGGCGGCATCCCCACGCTCCGCACCGGCTTTGTCCAGCGCGTGCAGGTCTGGCGCGGGGCGCGCGAGCTCGCGCTCGACTACCACGACGGCCGGGAGTGGCGGGAGTTCTTCCGCATCGCGCTCGACACCTCCGCCCTGCCGCCCAGCGCGAAAAAGCCGCCGAAGGTCCTCCGGGCGGCGCTGGTTTACCAGACGCTGTCCCATCTCTACCGCCATTTTCACCGCGCGTCATGGTCCGTGCTGTGCCGCGAGACCGATGCCGTGCTGCGCGACGTGCTCACGCCGACCAGCGACATCGTCATTGGCCAGCGTTTCCTCGGTTTCATCGAGAACCCCGGCTACTGGATCAACGCTGGCTACGGCAAATTCCGCCTCACCGGCTGGATTTTTGGCGTGGATCGCGACGTCCGCCAGCTCAGCGCCACCACCGGCGTCCTCACGGAAAACCGCCTCGTTTACCCGAAGGACCGGCCCGACGTCGCCGCCCACCGCACCGACCACCCCAACGCGCTCAAGTCCGGCTACTATGGGTTGGTGGACGTCCGGTCCGACACGCCCAGCCCGGCGAACCTGAAGATTTTCGCCGAGACCGGCGACGGCTCGCGCACCCTCGCCTTCGCGCGCCGGATGTTTCTCGACCGGCGCGACGAGCACGCCGGCCCGGTCCCGGTGTACCGCCCCGCCCTCTTTGCCAAGGTCGCCGCGGCCTTCCTGCGCGGCGTGCTGCTGGGCCGGTTCCGCTTTGACAGCTGGCCGGAGTCCCGCGCCGAGATCGCGCGGCTGCGGCAGCACCTCGCCTCGACCCTCGGCCGCGGCGATCCCGCCAACCTTCCGGCCGACCTCGTCCGCCGCCGCGACCAGGATCCCTACACGCGCTGGTGCTGGCACAACCGCCTCACGCCGCACCTGCGCGCCGCGCTCGAGCAGGACGCCGCCGCCCTCGTCTCGGCCGGCGCCCCGCTCATCAGCGTCGTCGTTCCGGCCTACAACACGCCCGAGAAATACCTGCGCGAGCTGCTCGAGTGCCTGCAGCGGCAGATCTACCCGCGCTGGGAACTCTGCATCGCCGACGACGCCTCGCCGCAACCGCAGGTCCGCCGCCTGCTCGAGGCCGCCGCGCGGGCCGACGCCCGCATCAAGCCCGTCTTCCGCACCGAGAATGGGCACATCGCCCGCGCCACCAACTCCGCGCTCGACGTGGCCACCGGCGAATTTGTCGCGCTGCTCGACCACGACGACCTGCTGCCGCACGACGCGCTGCTGCAGGTCGCGCAGGCAATCGCCCGCCACCCGACCGCCGGCTACCTCTACACCGACGAGGACAAGATCGACGACACCGGCCGCCGGTTTGACCCGCAGTTCAAGGGCGACTGGAGCCCCGAGATGGCGATCACCCACAACTACACGCACCATCTCACGGTGATCCGCCGCGCCGTCGTGGAGCTGGCGGGCCGCCTGCGCCCCGAGTTCAACGGTGCGCAGGACCTCGACCTCTTCCTGCGCTGCTGGGAGCTCATCCCGGCGGAGGACGTGATCCACGTCCCCTTCATCGGCTACCACTGGCGCGCCCATCCCGAGAGCACGGCCACGCGCGGCGACCAGAAGGACTACCTCTTCGACGCGGCGCGCCGCGGCATCGCCGAGGCGGTGCGCCGGCGCGGGCTGCGCGCGGAGCCCGTGCTGCCGCCGTTCGCGAAGGACCATGCGCTCTGCCTGTACCAGCTGCAATGGGACCCCGGCATCCTGCGGGAAAATCCGGTCACGATCGTCATCCCGACCAAAAACCGGGCCGACCTGCTGCGCACCTGCCTCGACTCGCTCGCCCGCACCACACCGCGGGAGCACGTGCAGGTCGTCGTGGTCGACGACGGCTCGGACGAGCCCGCCACGCTCGCCTTGCTGGCGGCGCTGCCGGGCCGGTCCGACCTGCGCTGCGAGGTCGTCAGCGCCTCGGCGGCGCCCGGCGGCTTCAATTACTCGCGGCTCGTCAACCTCGGCACCGCGCGCGCCGACACGCCGCTCGTCCTCCATCTCAACAACGATGTCGAGGCGCTTGCGCCCGGCTGGCTCGAGGATCTCGCCGGCTGGCTCACCGTGCCGGGCGTGGGCATCGCCGGCGCCGAGCTGCTTTATCCGGACGGCACGATCAACCACGCCGGGATCGGCCTCAGCCGGCAGGACGGCTTGCCGCACGTCCTGTTCGAAAAGGAGCCCGCCGACGACCTCGGGCACCTTTTCCTCCCCCATGCCGCGCGCAACGTGGCCGCCGTGACCGGCGCGTGCCTGCTGACCCGCACCGCCCTCTACCGTCAGCTGCACGGTTTCGACGAGGCCGATCTCCAGGTCGCGTACAACGACGTCGACTACTGCCTGCGCGCGCAGGCGGCCGGCTTCCGCACCGTCTATTCGCCGCAGGCGGTCCTCCGCCACGTCGGCAGCGCCTCGCGGGGCAACACCTACGCCGAGCGCGAGCATGTCGCCTACCTGGCGCGCCACGGCCACCGCCGGGACCCGCACCTCAGCGAGGCGCTCGACTTCCCGCCGCGCAGCCTCCCGCTCAATCCCTACCACCAGCGCTACGCCCAGACCGCCCGGCCGTTCCGCGCCGTGGTGCTCACTCACAACCTCAAGTTCGAGGGCGCCCCCATTTTCATCTTCGAGCTCGCCCGGTACCTCGCCGAGCAGCCGGGCGTTCAGGTCACGATCGCCTCCCCGCAGGACGGCCCGCTGCGCGCCCGTTTCGAACAGCTCGGACTGCAGGTCGAGATCTGGGACGAGTCCGGTTTCATGGGCGCGAAATCGCCCGCGGAGTTTGCCGCGGCGCTGAAAAAGTTCGCCGGATCCCGCCAGTGGGACGACACCGACGTCTTCGTCTGCAACACCATGCTCACGTTCTGGGGCGTGCACCTCGCCGCCCACCTCGGCAAGCCCTCCGCGCTCTACGTCCACGAGAGTAACACGGTGAAGCGCTTCTTCTCGCCGCTGCTGCCCCCCGGGATGCACGACACCGTGGCCGAGGCCTTCCGGCTCGCCACCCGCGTCGTCTTCACCGCGCAGGCCACGCGCAACTTCTTTGAGGAGCTCAACTCCGGCGACAATTTCCGCCTGCTGAACAGCTGGGTCGATTTCGGCCGCATCGCGGAGTTCGCCGCCCGGCACGACCCGGCCGCCCTCCGCCGCAAGCACGGGCTCGATCCCGACGCCATCCTCGTCGTCAACATCGGCTCGGTCTGCGAGCGCAAGGGCCAGCACATCTACATCCGCAGCATCGACCTCCTGGCGAAGGAGCTGCCCGCGCTCTTCCCCGGGAAAAAGATCCAGTGGGTGATGGTCGGCGCCCGGGAGGGCCTCTACATGGAGACGCTCCGGGAGGACATCCAGCTCATGGGCCTCCACGACGTGAAGATCTTCCCGGAGACCGGCGAGATCTACGACTTCTACCGGCTGGCCGACCTCCTGGTCTGCACCAGCTTCGAGGAGTCGTTCCCGCGGGTCCTGCTCGAGGCGATGGTCTTCGGCACGCGCATCGTCAGCACCGACGTCAACGGCATCCCGGAAATGGTGACCAACACCGACGAGGCTTACCTCGTGCCCGCGGGCGACCCGTTCAAGCTCGCCGCGGCGCTGAAGAAAGCGCTCGCCGATCACGTGGCCGGCGACCAGAAAATGCTCTCGATGGCCCACGCCCGCGCCGCCCGCAGCTACCACCAGGGCCGCGCGCTGCCGCAGCACCTGCAGATGATCCGCGAGGCCTGGCTCGGCTGAGCGCGTTCCCGGATGCACGAGACCTCCTTCAGTTTTTCCCAGCTCGAGTCGCCCCCGCCCGGCGCAACGCTGCCGCCGGGTCGGCAGCTGCTGCGCGGCTGGGTGATGCCGAAGCCCGGTGGCCACTTTGTCGATGTCCGCGCCCGGGTGGGCGGCCGGATTTTTCCCGCGGTTTACGGCCGGCCGCGCGCCGACCTCGCCGCGCATTTCCAGACCCGGCGGTCCGTCGCGCTCGCGGAATTCTACGTCCTGGTGGAGCTGCCGGCCGGGCCGGTTGAGGTCGAGCTCGAGGTCCTGGAACTGGAGGGCCGTTGGACCGGGTTCGACCGCATTCCCTTTCAGGTGCAGGGTCCGGTCGCGCATACGCACCCCGCCCCGGCCGCCCACTCGCTGCGCTGGCACGATTTCTGCCGGTCGCTCGACCTGATCCTGCGGACGCGCCGCGCCCGGCCCGGCACCTCGTGGAAGACCCTCGCGGAGGAACTGGCGGCCGATCTCCCGCCGGTTCACGACCTGCTGCCGCCGCCCCGGCCCTTCATCGGGTATGCGGACGAGCCCGCCGTGGTGAATTCCAGCCGGTTCGGCCTCCTGCCGGTGGTCGGCTATCTGTTCCACACCACGGACAAGATCCAGCGGCTGTGGGCCACGGCCGACCTGCAGGCGTTGCTGCCGCTCAAGCTCGGCCGCGCGACGCCCAATCTGATTCCCCAATTTCCGCAGTATCCCGCGGCGGCGGTTTCCGGTTACGAGGGTTATGTGGATGTGCCGCCCCAGCTGCCCAATCCCGTCGCGGTGCGGATCTACGCCCAGACCTCCGACGGCGCGCTGCACCTGGCGCAGATCCGGACCACCCGGCGTTACGACTCGGAAGTGGAAAAATACCCGTACGCGGGCGCGACGTCCGCCGAGTTTGATGCAGCCGTCACCGCCTGGCGCGGCGCGCTCCAATCGCGCAAGCAAAGCTTCATCGACGACAACGACCTGCGGGTCGCCTTGGCCAAGTTGAAGGCCGGATACACCCGGACCGCCCCGCGCAGCCGGACCCCGCAGCGCGCTCCCGCTTCCCCCGCCACCGCAACGTCAGCCCGCCTGCCCGGTCGCGTGATCCTCGCCACGCACAATCTCAACCTCGAGGGCGCCCCGCTCTTCCTGCTCGATCTGGCGCGCCACCTGGCGGAGGGCGGAGCCGCCTTGACCGTGGTGAGCGCCAGCGACGGCGCGCTGCGCGAGCCCTTCTCCGCCCTCGGCGCCCGTGTCGTCATCCTCGACCCGGCCGCGGTCTTCCGGGCGCGCAGCGCGGACGAGGCGCAGGCCGCCCTCGCGGCCTTGGGCCGCGCCTTCGACTTCGCGGCCGCCGACCTGGTCATCGGGAGCACGTTCACCACCTTCTGGGCCGTGCTGGCGGCGCAGGCCGCCGGCCGGCGCGTCCTCTTCTACGTCCACGAGAGCACCAGTCCCGCCAGCTTCTATCGGGACGACATTCACCCGGCCGTCCTGTCGCTGGTGGAGCAGTCGCTGGCCGTCGCCGACGCCGTCACGTTCACCAGCGACGCCACCCGGCGCTACTACACCGGGTCGGGGCAGACGATCACCGCGGTGCTGACCCCGGGTTGGGTCGATGTGCGCCGGATCGACCGCTGGCTCGCCGCGAACGCCCGCGACGCGCTGCGCGCGCGTTTCGGCCTGAAGCCGGGCGAACTCCTCGTCACCAACGTCGGCACGGTGTGCGACCGCAAGGGCCAGATCGGCTTCGTCCGGGCCGTGGACCTGTTTCGGGCCCGGTATCCGGCCCTCGCCGCCCGGACCCGTTTCGTATTGCTCGGTGGGCGGAACACCATGATCGACGACATGCTGCGGGAGGTCCTGGCCGACCTCGCCATTCCCAACCTGGAGGTGCACCCGGAGACGCCGGATTATCTGCCCTACTATGCCGCCGCCGACCTGACAGTGTGCTCCAGCTACGAGGAATCCTCCCCCCGCGTCGTGATGGAAGCGATGGCGTGCGGCACGCCGCTGCTGGCCTCCGACATCGCCGGCATCAGCGAGCTCGCCCGCGACGGCCTCGAGGCGACGCTCGTGCCCGCCGGCCACACCACCGCCTGGGCGGAGGCCCTCGCGCGACTGCTGAATTCCCCGGAAATTGGGCGGGATCTGGCGGCGCGGGCCCGCGCCCGGGTCGAGGCCCAGTTCTCCGCCGACATCGTCCTGCCGCGCCATGCCGCGCTCGCCAGCGCCGTCGCCGCCGGTCAAGTTTGAGCCATGTCCGAACCAACCGGCTGGCAATTCGCCGTCGAGATCCATCCCGCCGACTGGCATTTTCCCGCGGGCAAGACGTGGATCGCCGGCTGGATCTGGGCGGGTGAAAACCAGCTCGCCACCGACCTGCGGGCCTGGGTGGACGGCCGGCCGGTTCTCGGGCTGCACGGCCTGCCCCGGCCGGGGCTGGATGAAAGGTTCCTCCAACGCCCCGGTCCGCCCTACGCGGGATTCGTCATCCAGTTGGAGCCGCACCGCGGCGCGCGCCTGCTGCGCCTGGAGGCGCGCGATCCCAGCGGGCATTGGAATGAATTCTTCCGCACCGCCATCACCGTGGACGAGGGTGCCCCCACCGCGACCGCGCCGGCGCCCCTGGGTTCGCGTCTGGCCGAACTCGTGCCGGAACTGCTGCGCCTGCAGACGCAGCGGCCGGGCCAGCACCTCGCCGCCCTCGCCGACGAGGTCGTCTCCGCGGCGCTGGCCGAGCCGTTGAACTCGCTGCCCAACCCGCCCTTCCACGGCGCCCTCGAGGAACCGCGCGACACCGGCTGGTTGCGCTACGGCCGCCTGTCCGTGACCGGCTGGCTCGCGCACCGCACCGCGAAGATCAAGCGCGTCACCGCCCTCGCCGACGCCGTGCAGGAGTCCGCCCTGCTGCACGGCCTGCCGCGCGCGGACATCGGCAGCGTCTTTGCCGACCTGCCCGGGAGGGAACACTCGCAGTTTGGCGGCCACGTGGACCTGCCCGTCAACCAAAGTTCCCCGGCGCTGCTCAAGATCTTCGCCGAGCTGGAGAACGGCGAAAAGCACCTGGTCTTCGCCCAGCGCTTCACCCCGCGCGTCATTGCCGGCGCAGAGGTCCCGCTGCCGCCGCTCTCCCAGCTCACGTTTGCCCGGGCCGTCTGGGCGCTGTATCGGGCGGCCCGGCGCCATGCGCTCCCCGCCGGTGAGCTGGCCGCGCTCCTCGCCGCCGTCCGGGCAGCCTGGCGGCACTACCGCGCCGAGGCGCCGGCGCGTCCCCGCCGGCATCGGCCGGACGCGGCCCCGCCCACCCCGTCGACCGACTCCGGCCCGCTCCGGGTGCTCCTCGCCACGCACAACCTGAACTTCGAGGGTGCGCCGTGGTTCATCTTCGAGCTCGCGCGCCATCTTATCGCGCAACCCGGGGTCACCGTCCGCGTGGTCTCGCCCCAGGAGGGCCCGATGCGGAAGGTCTTTGCCGACGCCGGCATGCCGGTCGAGGTGCTGGACCTCCGGGCGGCGTTCGGCGCCGAGACACCCGCCGCCCTGGCCCGTGCGCTCGAGTCGGCGAGCCGGCCCATCGACTGGGCGGGCGTCGATCTCGTCCTCGCCAGCACCATGGTTTCATTCTGGGCCGTTCAGCTGGCCAAGGGCGCGGGCAAGCCCTCGGTGCTGTACGTGCATGAGAGCTCGGCCATCCGCCGTTTCTTCGGGCCGCTCGTGCCGCCCGCGCTTTTTCCCGTCATCGAGGACGCGTTCCGGTCCGCCACCCGCGTGGTCTTCACCGCGGACGCCACCCGCCAGGTGTTCGAATACCTGGGGGACCGGGGAAATTTCCGCCTGCTGCCCAGCTGGGTGGATGTCGCGCGCATCGACGCCTTCGCCGCGGCGCACGATCAGGCCGCCCTGCGCCGGAAGCACGGGCTGGATCCCGACGCCGTGCTGTTCGTCAACATCGGCTCGGTCTGCGAGCGCAAGGGTCAGCACATCTTCATCCGCGCCATCGAGCTCCTGAAGGAGGAGCTGCGCTTCACCTATCCCGGGCGCAAGCTCCAGTTTGTCATGGTGGGCGCGCGGGAGGGAACCTACATCGACGCCCTGAAGCAGGACGTGGCGCTGCACGGGCTGGACCAGGCCGTGTTTCTCCCCGAGACGGGCGAGATTTTCGACTTCTACCGGCTGGCCGACATTTTTGTCTGCACCAGCTTCGAGGAATCGTTCCCGCGTGTGCTGCTGGAGTCGGCGGCCTTCCGGCTCCCGATCATCACGACCAACGTCAACGGCATCCCCGAGATGCTCGCCAAGGACGAGGCCTGGCTAATCCCGCCCGGCGACCGGTACCAGCTCGGCGACGCGATGAAGCAGGCGCTCGCCGCGCACTTCGCCGGCGACACCAGCCGGGCCGGCCGGGCGCGCACGGCGGTGCTGCGCCGGTTCCACCAGGATCATTCCCTGCCGTCGCACCTCGCCCTGGTCCGCGAGGCCGCCGGCCCGCGCCGCCGCTGAGCCGCGCGATGCTTGCGCTGCACCACCGGTCCCGCCTAGGTTGCCCACCCGCAACGTGAACGAAAACGACGCCTATATTTTCGACGTGGAGGAGCCCAAATCCTGGGTCTTCACCGGCGAGCCCGTCTGGATCAGCGGCTGGTTCATCTCGAAGACGGGCACGGGGTTTTCCGATGTGCGGGCGGTGATCAACGGCGTGCCTTACCTGGGCATCTTCGGCCTGCCGCGCGAGGACATCGAGCGCCAGCAGCGCGGTGACTTCGGCCTGCCCCATGCCGGTTTCTCGCTCCGGATCAATCCGCCCCGGGGCGCGCGGCGGTTGCGGCTCCAGCTGCTCGAGACCGGCGGCCGCTGGGTCGACATCTGGCAGACGGCCATCGAGGTCAGGCACGGCCCGCGCCCCGGCGCCCAGCTGCGCGCCGAGATCGTGCCTGACCAGCTGCGCAAGCTCCTGCAGGCCCGGCGCGCGGATCCGGCGGCGGACCTGCGCCCGCTCGCGCGGCGGCTCGCCCTGGAATCCGCCGCCGTGACGCTCGACACGCTGCCCAACCCGCCCTTTTTCGGCGCGCTCGAGAACCCGCTGCTCACGGGCGGCTCCCAGTACGGCAAACTGAAGGTCGAGGGCTGGATCATCCACCAGGAGCAGCGCATCCGGCGGCTGATCGGCACGACCCATCCGCTCGCCGAGAACGAGCTGGAGTACGGCGAGCTCCCGCGCACCGAGGCCGGCGCGCTCTTCCCGTCGCACCCGCACGCCGCCCGCTCGCAATTCTTCGGCCTGGTGGACATCGACGAGAACTCCGGCGATCCCGGCTACCTCGAGATTTTCGCCGAGTTGGAGGACGGGACGCGGCACCTCGTGTTTGTGCGGCGCTTCTACCAGCGCGGTTGCAACCAGCTGGAACGGCCGCTGCCGGAGTTCAGCCGCGGGGAGTTCATCAGGGTCGTGCGGCTGTTGCTCGCGGGCTGCCGCGCGCAAAAGATCCGGCTCGGCTCTCCGGCCGCGATCTGGCGGGCCTGCGCGCAGGCCTATGAAAATTTCCGCCGCTTCGCGCCGGCGTCCCTGGCCCACCTCGCCCAGGCCAAGGCGGAGCCCTACGCGGCCTGGCAGCAGGCCAACCGGCTCACGCCGCAACTCCGGTCCATCCTGGAGGCGTCGGCCCGCAACCTGTCGCCCACCGGCCCGCGCTTCGTGCTGCTGCTCGATTCGCGCGGCTGCACCGCCGCGCAGTTGCAGGCCTGCGCCGACTCGCTGCGCGCGCAGATTTATCCGCAATGGGAGGCCTGGTTCGTCGGCGAGGCTGGCGCGCCCGTGGGCGACGCCCGCCTGAAGTCCGTCACCGCCACCGGCCCGGCCGACACGATCCGCGCGCTCAACGCCGCCGCCCACCAGGCGCCGGGAACCCATCTCGCCCTGCTGCCCGGCCACTCGCGGCTGTCCCCGGATGCCCTGCTTGAGGTCGCCGAGCAAATCGCCGCCAACCCGCGGTTGGAGCTGGTCTACACCGATGAGGACCGGATGGACGACAACGGCGTCCGGACGGAACCCGACTTCAAGCCGGACTGGAGCCCGGCGCTGGCCGACTCGGGCCTGTTTCCCGGGCAGCTGAGCGTCGTGCGGCGCGAGCGCTTCGTGGAGCTCGGCTCGCTGCGCGCCGAGTTCAACCTCGTGCCTTGGTTCGACTATCTGCTGCGCCTTGGCGACCGGCTGGCCGCCGGCGAGGTCGCGCATGTCCCCCTCGTTTGCCACCATCTCCACGCCGCCGCGCCCCGCCAGACCGACCCGGCGCATGCCTCGGTGGAACAGGCCCGCCAGGCGCTGGTCGCGGCAATGTCGCGCCGGGGCCGGACGGCGGCCCCGTTCCTCCCGGAGACCGCGCACCACCGCCGGCTGCGGTATCACCAGTTGCGCGCGGATCCGGACAGCGTGCAGCGCCTGAACGTGACCATCGTCATCCCCACGCGCGACCGGCTGCACCTGCTGCAGGAATGCATCGAGCTGCTCGATGAGACCGTGGACTGGCGCCACGCGAAGCTGATCATCGTCGACGACCATTCCCGCGACCCGGATGCCGTGCGTTACCTGGAGACCATTCCGCGCCGCCACGACCTCCGCTGCAAGGTGCTCCGGCCCGCCGACCGGGGCGCCCCGTTCAACTACGCCCACCTGGTCAACCTGGCGCTGCCCCACCTCGACACGCCGCTCGTGCTGCACCTGAACAACGACGTCAACGCGCTCGAGCGCGGCTGGCTCGAGGAAATGGCCGCCTGGTTCACCCTGCCCGACGTGGGGGCGGTGGGGGCGAAGCTGGTCTACCCGGACAAGACCCTCAACCACACGGGCATCATCATCGGCCCGCACGGCGGCCTGGCCGACACGCCCTTGGCCAAGACCGACCCGTCCGCGGCGCCCGTGGCGTGGCACGCGGCCGCGCGCGAGGTGTCGGCCGTGACCGGTGCGTGCCTGATGACGCGCACGGCGCTCTACCGTGAGCTCGGCGGATTCGACGAGCAGGATTTCGGGGTGGCGTACAACGACGTGGACTACTGCCTGCGCGTGCGCGCGGCCGGGCAGCGGATCATCTACACGCCGCAGGCCAAGCTCATGCACTGGGGCAGCGCGACGCGCGGGGTGACCTTCGACGACGCGGAGCACATTGCGTTTGTGCGGCGCTATCCCGGGTTCCGCGACCCGTACGTGAGCCGGCACCTCGAGCTGGCCCACGGCAGCATGCAGTGCCGCGGCCCGCTCAACGCGCGGACCAGCCGCGCGGGCCAGCTGCGGCTGCTGCTGCTGACGCACAACCTCAACCTCGAGGGCGCGCCGCTTTTCCTGCTGGAGTACGCCACCTACCTGGCGCGCGAGGCTGGCTTCCGCCTGGAGGTGCTCGCGGCGCAGGACGGCCCGCTGCGGGGCGCGTTCGAGGCGCTCGGCGCGCGGGTCACGCTCGTGGACACCGCCCCGCTCTATGCCGCCACGGACGAGGCGGCGTTTCATGCCCGCGTGGCGGAAATCGCCGCCCGGTTGGAATGGGCGCAGGTCGACCTCGTGGTCTGCAACACCCTGTCCAGTTTCTGGGGCGTGCACCTGGCGCGCCGGGCCGGCAAGCCGTCGCTGTTCTACATCCACGAGAGCAACTCGCTCTTCCGGTTCTTCGAGCAACGGCTGGCGCTCGGGCTGCACGGGCTCGTGGCGCAGGCGTTTGAGCAGGCCACCCGCGCGCTCTTCCTCTGCGCCGCCACCCGCGCCTATTACGAGGATTACGGCCGCAGCGGCAATTTCCGGCTCGTCCCCTCCTGGATCCGGCTCGACACCATCGAGGAGTTCCGCCGCGCCCACCCCCGGGCCGAACTGCGCCGCAAGCACGGGTTCGGCGACGACGAGACCGTCATCGCCAACATCGGCACCGTCTGCGAGCGCAAGGGCCAGCACGTCTTCCTCCGCGCCATCGCGCATTTCAACCGCCACTTCGGCCACCAGGGGAAGTTCCGCTTCGTGATGGTCGGCGCCCGGCCCGGCCGCTACCTTGACCTGCTGCAACGCGATCTGATCCGGCTCGGGCAGGACAACGTCACGTTCGTGCCGGAGACGCGCGAGGCGTCCGACTTTTTCGTCGCCGCCGACCTGTTCGTTTGCTCGAGCTACGAGGAATCGTTCCCGCGCGTGGTGATGGAGGCGATGGCTTTCCGCACGCCGATGGTGACGACGGATGTGCACGGCATCGCCGAAATGGTCGGGCAGCGACAGGACGGGTACCTGGTACCGCCCGGCGACGCCGTCGCGCTCTCCAAAATGATGTGGATCTGCCTGGCCAAGGAACGCAGCGGCAAGTCGCTCACGCCCACGGCCTATTCGAAGGCCCTGCGGTTCTATGACTGGTGCAAGGTGCTGCCCCGCCATGTGGAATTGGCCCGGGAGGCATGGTTGGCCGGGGCTGAATCGACCCCGGCCGGCAGTTAATTTGGCCGCCGGATAGCAGGTCTGGCCGGGCAAATTGTCGTATCCATAAGGTCGCCGGCCACCGCCGCGGCCTTCCTGACCATGTTCCGCCCCAAGAAGCTGCAGAAATATCGTCATCCAATGGCTTTAGGCGGCAGGTTCGCTGCTCGCTAATTCCGGCTAGACGCCTTGGTATTCTTCCGCCAATCACCGTTTTATGGCCACCGAGAATTTACCCCCCCTGCTCCCCGCCCGCTTCAACCGGGTTCTCGGATGGGCTGCCGTCTATTTCGTGCTGTTCGTTGGCATCTTCACCTTTCCCAAGACGCCCGAAACGGGGCTCGATCCCTCCTGGCGCATGGTCCTGGGCTACGCCTTTGAGCACGGCATGCAGTTCGGGCGCGACGTGGTTTTCACCTACGGCCCGCTGGGCTTCCTGATGGGCAACACGTTTTCCGGGGTCCAGTTCTGGAGCCTGATCGCGGGCCAGGTGGTGCTGGCCGCAATCGCCGCCACGGTGATCATCCTGCAGGGCACCCGGCTGGCCGGCACCGCCCGGCTCATCTACTTCGGTTTCTTCCTGCTCTACGGGATCTACTACGTGGATGCGCTGCACATGCTGGTCATCACCATCCTGGGCTTTGCCTTGCTGCGGGAACACGGCGACCGCAGGAGATTCCTGCCCCTGCTGATTGCGGCGGTGCTGGCGTTCTATGCGCAGATCAAGTTCACGAACTTCATGCTGAGCGCCTACGTGGTGCTGGTGGCGTGTGCTTATGGCCTCTGGCGGAAACGCTGGCGCGACGTCGCGCTGGTCTCACTCGGCTTCATCGCAGCCTTCCTGGCAATCTGGGTCCTGTCCGGGCAGAACCTGGGGAACCTCCCCGGTTATTTCCGCGGCTCGCTGGCCATCAGCGACGGCTACCAGTGGGTGATGGGCCTGGCCACGCCCTTTGCGCCGTTTTGGAAGGGCCTCGTCATCCTGCTGGCGTTGGTCGCCTATGGCCTGGCGCACCTGAAGCTCAACCCGGACAAGCCCCGGGCCGCCGCCAACGTGCTGGTGTTGGCCGCCTTCATCTACCTCAACTGGAAGCATGGCTTTGTGCGGTCCGACGGCCACATGGTCGGCTTTTTCTTTTGCGCCCTGCTGCCGATGGCGGCCTATCCCGCGCTGCTCGACGATCCCGACCGTTTCCGGCGGGTGCACCGCTGGGGCATTCTCGCGCTGATCGTGCTGAGCGTCTGGGGCATCGAGAACGCGCTCGTGGGCATGTCCCGGGGCGCACTGGGCATGTTCCAGAACAAGCTTTGGAGCAACGTCGAGTCCGTCATCGATTGGGGCGTCACCCGGCAGAACTACCGCGATACCCTGGCGATCCAGCGGAAGGGCTCCGATCTCTACCATGTCCGCGAACAGGTGGGCCGGGCGACGATCGATGTCCTCGGGCAGGATCAGAGCGTGGTGATCATGGGACGCTTCAATTACCAGCCGCGGCCCGTGATCCAAAGCTACTCCACCTTCACGCCCCTGCTCGCCCAGCTGAACTATGATTTCTACGCCTCGAAGCGTGCCCCGGAATTCATCCTCGCCAACGTCCAGACCATCGACGGCCGGTTGCCGACCATGGATGACTCGCTGGCGCTGCGGCTGCTGGTCTACCGCTATGAATTTCAGCGCAACCAGAAGGGGTTTTACCTTTGGAAACAGCGGGCCGGCGCCTTCGATCCCGCCCCGTACGAGCCCAAGCTGCTCCGGCGCGGGACGGTGGCCCTCGGCGAGCCGCTCGCCCTCGACTCCCGCCCGGACCGGCCGCTCTGGCTCAAGCTTGACCTCCAGCCCTCGTTTCTGGGCCTGCTGCGCAATTTCTTCTACAAGCCGCCGCAGGTCCGGCTCAGCCTCAAGAACCACGACGGCAGCACCCCCAGCTACCTGATGCCGTTGCCCATGGCCCGGGCCGGTTTCATCATCCATCCCTTCATCGACGATCCCGCCAGCTTCATGGAGTTCGCCGCCAGCCGGTCGAAACGCCTGGTCGACTTCGTCACGGTGGTGACGGATCCGGCGGACCGGAAGTACTTCGCCGCTACCTGTGCCTTTGAACTCTCGGAGTTGCCGCCACCGAATTCCGGCGAGAAATATTTCGCCAGCTCCTACGCGGAGAAGTTCCACATGTTCAGCAATTATCCGATCGCCTACGACGCGCAGAACCCCCTGTCCGAGGCGGTGATCGATGGCCGCGATGTCGCCATCCTGCACGCCCCGAGCCTGATGACCTTCGACCTGCCGGCCGGGGCGAAGCGGGTCACGGGCCGGTTTGGCTTCATGGAGGGAGCCTACAGCAAGGGCGGCAAGACCAACGGAGCCGAGTTCGTGGTTTACTGGTCCAACGGCTACGGCCGCGTCGAGCTCTTCCGGAAATTCCTCGATCCGGTGGGCCTGGTGGCGGACCGGGGGCTGCATGAATTCCGTGGCGAACTCGGCAACCTCACCGGCGGCCGCGTCTACCTGCAGATCGATCCTGGTCCGTACAAAGACTTTTCCTGGGACTGGACGGGCTGGACGGACATTGAAATCAAGTAACCCCGCCGCCCGGACGGAATCCACCGCGTGATGAACCCGGCACCGTCCCCACGTCCAGGCCAAGCCGAAATGGCCGGCCGCTGGCTCTGGGTCCTCGGCGTCGCGGGCGTGGTCTTTGCCGCCCGCCTGCGGGAGATCCATCTCCATGCCGGCGAGACCCCGTTCAAGGACCAGTGGGAGGCCGAAGCGCGACAGATCCTCGTCCCCTGGCTGGAGGGCAAGCTGTCGTGGCGGGCGTTCTTCACCCCGCACAACGAGCATGTGCCCGCCTGGGCGCGCCTGCTCGCCTGGTTGCAGGCCGCGTGGCTCGGCCGCTGGGATCCCCAGCTGCAGGCGACGTTCAATGCCCTCCTGCAGGGTTGCTTTGCGGGCGTGGTCGCAGGCTGGCTGCGGCGCTCCCTGCCGCGCTGGCCCGCCTTCGGCCTCACCGTGCTGGTTGTCGTCCTCGGCAGCCTCCCGTTCAGCTGGGAAAACAGCACCTGGGGCTTCCAGTCCCACACCCCGCTGGCCTTGCTGTTTGTCTTCCTGCACCTCCACGGATCATTCGCCCGCCCAGCCGGCTCGACCGGCTGGTGGCTGGCCCAGGCCGCGGGCCTTGCCGCCTTGTTCACCTACGGCAGCATGTGGGCGGCGCCCGCCGCGGTGATGCTGACGGCACTTTGGACCGCCGCGCCGGACCGCCGCCGCTGGATGGCCGCCGCGCTGCTCGCGGCGGTTGGACTCACCCTCTTGATTTCCGCCCGGGTCCGGCAGGATCCGGGCCTCACCCAGGCCCTGACGGCCCATACCCCGCGGGAGTTTCTCGCCGCCTTCCTGCTGCAACTCGGCTGGCCGGCGGTCTGGCCCGGGGCCTGCATCCTCCTCTGGCTGCCGTCGTTTCTGCTCGCCCTGCAACTGCGGCGCAGGGCCCAGGCGGATAATTTCGACCGCGTCGTGGTGGCGCTGGCGGTGTGGGCGGCGGCCCAGGCGGCCGCGTTCGCCTTCGCGCGGGGCGGAGGCTATATCGGATTTGTCTCCCGCTACGGCGACCTGCTCGCCCTCGGCGTCACGGCCAACGGCATCGCCCTCTGGCGGCTGGCGCAGGCCTCGCGCTCGTGGCGGGTCTTGCCGGCCGCGGTCCTGGCGCTCGTCTGGCTCGCGACGGTTGCCCAGGGTCTCCAACTGATCAGCACGCGCGGGCACACGGAGTATTTCCATGAACGCAGCGAACGGTGGGCACAAATCCGGCGCGACGCGGTGCGGCAATACCTCGCCACCCGGGACATCGCGCGGCTCTCCTCCGCGGAGGCCCGGAGTGAGTTGTATCCCAACCCGGAAGTGGTCGCGCGAGTCCTCGACCAGCCCGGCTTGGTCGAATTGCTGCCCGTCAGCCTGCGCCCCCATGCCGCGCGCACGCGCGGCGATTTCGTGAGCGCGGTCGCCGCACGGATCCGTTCGCTCTGGGAACCGCTGGTCGCCACCGGCGTCATCATCCTGCTGCTGGGCTTCCTGCTGGCGGGCCGGAACGCGGCGCCCGAGCCGCCCTTCACACCGGCCCGCGACCCCTGGCTCACCCGCGTGCTGGTCCTGCTCGGAATCGGTTCCGGCAGCCTGGTTTTCCTCTGGCCCAAACCGCTGGATTTCAGCGCGGAAAAACGCTGGCAGGCCTTGCTGGCGCCTCCCGACGCGGTGCGGAACCTGGCGTTCCACGTCACGACGGAGACGACCTACCCCAAGGACAACCTCGCGGGCAGCGCGGCGCTGTGGCCGGATGAATTCCGCAATTACTTTTTTGGCACCCTCATCGGCGGGGCGGACTTCACCGGCATCGCGGAGAGTTCGCCCTTCCCCATCACGTCGCCGTGGCTGATCATCCCGTTCGCGGGTTATCCGGTCAGCCCCGGCAATGGACTCCGCCTGCGCATCGAGGACGCCAGCGGCGATCACGTCGAGGAACTCAGCTGCCCCGGCCCCAACCCGGCGGACATCGATTTCTGGGCGGTGGATGTCCGCCCGTTCATCGGCCGCACCGCCCGGGTCGTGCTGTATGACGGCCGCAAGGAAACCGAGAGCTGGGTCGCCGCGGCGCCGCCGCAACCCGCCGGCAGCCCCGAGATCGCCGCCGAGGGAAGACGGGACCGCGCGCTGGAACCCACGCGCTTTGGCCAGAACTCGCTTGGCCTCATCGCGCTGGCGGCGCTGTTGCTCGCCGCCCTCGCCGCCATCGCCGCCCTTCCGCCACGCGGCCCGAAGCCCTGAGGCGGCCACCGGGCGCGAAACCGTTTTGCTGGTTGCCGCCCTGCGTCCGCCGGTTTCATCTCCCCTCCAATGCCAGAAGCCCAGACAACCCCGGAAGTCACGCTGGTGATGCCGTGCTTGAATGAGGCCCGCTCGCTCGGCGACTGCATCCGCGAGGCGCAGGAGGCGATGGCCCGGGCCGGCATCGCCGGTGAGATCCTGATCGCCGACAATGGCAGCACCGACGGTTCGCCGGCCCTCGCGGCCCAGCTGGGTGCGCGGGTAGTGCCCGTGGCCGAAAAGGGCTACGGCAGCGCCCTGCGCGGCGGCATCGCCGCGGCCCGCGGGCGGTACATCGTGATGGGCGATGCCGATGGCAGCTACGACTTTTCCCACCTCCCCCGTTTCGTGGAAAAGCTGCGCGCCGGCGCCGATCTCGTCATGGGCAATCGCTTCCTCGGCGGCATCCAGCCCGGGGCGATGCCGTGGAAGAACCGTTACCTCGGAAACCCGGTGCTGTCGTTTATCGGGCGGCTGTTTTTCCCGACCAAGCTCGGGGATTTCCACTGCGGGCTCCGGGGCTTCTCGGTCGAGGCCTACCGGCGGATGAACCTGCGCACCACCGGCATGGAGTTCGCCTCCGAGATGGTCATCAAGTCCGTCGTGCTCGGCCTGCGGGTCGCCGAGGTGCCCACCACGCTGCGCCCGGACCGCCGCGACCGCGCGCCGCACCTGCGGCCCTGGCGCGACGGCTGGCGCCACCTGCGGTTCATGCTGCTGTTCAGCCCGCGCTGGCTGTTCTTCTACCCGGGTTTGTTCCTGATGGTGGCCGGGGCAATCGTCGGCACCGTGCTGCTGCCGGGACCCCTTCGGCTCGGGCAGGTTTATCTCGACGTCCACACGCTGCTGTTTGCGGCCGGCAGCATCCTGATCGGATTCCAGGCAGTGTCCTTCGCCGCGCTCAGCAAGTATTTCGCCATCCGCGCCGGCCTGCGCCCCAACGAGGCACAGTTCGAGTCGTGGCTGGGCAAGGTCACCCTTGAGGGCGGCATCATCATGGGCGGCCTCCTCATCCTGGCGGGCGTCCTGCTCTGGGCTGGCGCCCTCTGGTTCTGGCGGGAACGCGGCTTTGGTTCGCTCCAGCCGGTGCAAACCCTGCGCGTGGTGATTCCCGGCACGCTCTGCCTCGCGCTGGGCAGCCAGATGATCCTGACGAGTTTCTTCCTCGGCGTGCTGCGGCTCGATACCCGCGGGGACAATCCATGAACACTGCGTCCCCCAGGTTTTTCCGGGTCTGGTTCTGGGTCGGCGTCCTGCTCACCGCCTACAAGCTCTGGCTGACGCGCGCCCAATCGGTCTACGCGATCGCCGGGGCGGCGCACGACGACCGTCTGTTCCTGCTTCTGGCCGAGTCCATTGTCCGCGGCGACTGGCTCGGCGCCTACAGCCAGATGACGCTCGCCAAGGGCCCGTTCTATTCCCTCTGGATCGCCGCGATGTACTGGGTTGGCCTCCCGCTGGGGCTCAGCGTGCAACTGGCCTATGCCGGGGCGTGCGCGTTGTTCGCCCGCGCCTGCCGGCCGGCCATCCGCTCGGGCGCGGCGCTACTCGCCATCTACGCGCTGCTGCTCTGGAACCCGATGTCCTACGAGGCGCCGATGATGGGCCGCATCATCCGTCAGCAGATCTACACGCCGTTGGGCATCGCCATTTTTGCGGGCCTGGTCGCGCTTTATTGCCGGCGCAGTGAAAGTGTCCGCCGCCAGCTGCCGTGGGCCGTGCTCACCGGCCTGTCGTTCGGCTGTTTCTGGCTCACCCGCGAGGAAAGCGTCTGGCTTATCCCCAGCGTGGCGCTGCTGGCGGGTGCCGCCGTGTTCTGGGCATTCCGGCTCGGCCGTGCACCGGGCCGCAACCTGCTGCATTCCCTGGGCCACGCCGCCCTTTGCGCCGCGCTGCCGCTGCTGCTGGTCTCCTGGCAGAATTACCGCCACTACGGCTGGTTTGGCACCGTCGAGTTTCATGCCACCGAGTTCCAGGATGCCTACGGCGCCATGGTGCGCGTGAAGATCGGCCCGGACCTGGATTATGTTCCCGTCACCCGGCAGGCCCGCGAGGCGATGTACGCCGTCAGCCCGACTTTCGCCAAACTGCAGCCCTATCTCGAGGGCGACTACGGCCGCGGCTGGGCCGGCGCGTCCTTTGCGATGACCGGGTTACCCGCCGAGGAGCGCCAGATCGGCGGCGGCTGGCTGATGTGGGCCCTGCGCGACAGCGTCGCAGCCGCCGGCTTCTGCCACAACGCCCGCGAGGCACTCAGTTTCTACAAGCACATGGCCCGGGAGATCAACCAGGCCTGCGACGAGGGCCGCCTGCCGGCGTATCCCCGGCGCAGCGGGTTCCTGTCGCGGTGGCGGCCGGGCCAGGCCGCCGCCATCGCCCGGACCACGCTGCATTTCGCCGATTTCGTCGTCTGCTTCAATTCCTTCAGCGCGTACACGCCGATCAGTTATGGCGATCACGACGAGCTGCTGCTGTTTCACGACCTGACGCGGGACAACATCTCCTCGTCCGTGCGGTCGCCCGCGATGCCCCTCCGCAACCAGGAGGAGCTCAACCAGTGGAAATTCGCCCGGCTGCAGGCCATGGGCGACCAGTTGCGCCCCGTCCTGCTGGTGCTGTTTTTCACGGCCCAGCTGCTGGCGCTCGTGCGGCTCGTCCAGTCCGTCCGCACCCGGCAGTTCACCTTTCCCATGTTTCTTGCCGCCGCCGCCTGGGGCGGCGCGTTCGCCTACCTGCTGCTCAACGCCGTCGTGCAGGTCACCGCGTTCCAGGTGATCGCGGTCTCCACTTTTTCCCCGATCTACCCGTTGCTGCTGATCTTCATCGTCGCGGCCGCATGGGATGCCGCCGAGGCCTGGCTTGGCTCACCGCGGACCCGCCCGGTCACGTGACCGGTTGCCGGTTCACTTGAACACCGGCGCGGTCCAGCAGCTCCAATCCATCGGGTCGGTCGGGCCGGACCGGGTGATCAGGATCAGCGCGGCCCCTTCGCCGTGCGGCGGCAGGTCGCCCTCGAACACCTGGGCCCCGCGGTCCTCCGGGCGCGCCGCCGGATCCAAATAGCGGGAAGCCAGCTGCGCCGCCTTCATCCCGTTCATCCATTTGACCGTGAACTCCACCCCGTCGGTCACCGGCGTGCCGCGATAGGTGGCCTCCGGCAGGCCAAACGAAATGCGAAAGTGCTTCGCGCTGGCCGGCACCCGCACGCTCAGGATCCCGGTGGCATGGACCTGGTACATCAGCTGGCCGCCGATGACCTGCCCGGGCAGCCCGAGCCCGTCAAACGGTGCCCGGGTCGTCGGATCCACGAGGTAGCGCTTGGGCACCTGGCGCTTGAAAATCAGCAGGTCCGAATCGAACTCGATGTACTTGCGGCCATAAACGTCGAGCTGCTGAACCTGGGGCAGGTTGTTGATCTCGTGCACCAGTTCGTACGAGTACCCTTTGCCAAACAGCCGGAAAATCGAGGTGTGCATCGCCACGTATTCCCACGGGCGCAGCACGATCCAGTCGGGGCACATGAACTCGACCTGGTTGCCGCCGTCCGAGGCCAGCGCGTGGATGGCGTACACCATTTCCATGGAGGAAAGTCCGGGGTAGTCGTAGGTGCGCAGGCCGGAGAAATACCCGATGTAGCCGAGCGGCTCCATGAAGACGGTGTCGCCGGGTTTGGCATGGGCCTTCAGCCACTCGCCGGCTCTTTGGCGGGTGCCGGTGCCGCTGTAGCGCTGCTCGAGCGCCATCTCGCGCCGCATCTGCCAAGTCAGCCAGCCCTGCGCACCGAGCGCCACGAGCGTCACGATCAGGATCGCAGCCCGGAGCCAGGGCCGCTTCGCCACCGCCAAGAGCTGCGCGATCATCGCCCCCAGGGTCACTGCGCCGAGCAGCGCCGGGCCGGGTAGATACCACGGGAACGGAAAATACGGGAAGTAGGACAGGTACGCGTGCATCCCGCAGAAGGCGAAGGACGCCACCCGGACCTCGACCCGCCAGAGCGGCACCGCCCACTGGAACGCGAGGAGGAGCGCCACCCAGCGAGCCGTGGTCACTGCGGCACTGGGCCAGCCACCGATCTGGAAATACGAGGGCAGGAAGGTTGACTCGAGCGAAGTCGAGCCCGTCCAGACCGTCAGCGGGAAATCAATCAGGGTTTTTAGCACGCCCCAGGCGGGCTTGACCCCGGAGACCGCGCCCTTGGCGGTGATCGTGTGCGGGATCGGCGTCCCGTAGTACCACCACGCCCACAGGAGCCACGGCAGGTAGACGAGCGTGCAGACGGCGCCGGCCTGGAGGAAGAGCTTGAGCCACTGTCCGCGGGTCAGGCCCGTCCGAGAGGCATCGTTGAAGAAAAACACGCCGGCCGACAGCAGACCGACGTACAGAAAACTGTCCGGCCGGGTCCACATCAGGGCGCCCCAGGCCAGGCCGAGGTGCAGCCACTGCCGGCCCGTGCAGGCGAACATCGCCCAGAGGGTGTAC
>CAIQKV010000114.1 GCA_903872505.1 uncultured Opitutia bacterium | reverse complement strand
GGTCGCGGATGATCTCGAACAGCCGGCGCGCCTCCCGTTCGGACAGGCTGCTGGTGGGCTCGTCGAACGCGACCAGCCGGGCGCCGCGGCCGAGGGCCTTGGCGATCTCGACCATCTGCCGCTGGGCCAGCGGCAGCCGGCCGAGCCGAGCGTCGGGGGAGATCTCCTCGCCGACGAGCTGCAGCAGCCGGGCGGCCTCGGCGCGCAGCGCCGCGCGATCCAGGAGCACGCCGCGCCGCGGGTAGCGGCCGAGCAACAGATTCTCGGCCACGGTCATCTCGGGCACGAGGTGGAGCTCCTGGTAGATGACCGCCACGCCGGCGGCGATCGCCTCGGCGGTTGACGGAAAGACCGTCGGCCGGCCGGCGAGGCGCACGCAGCCGGCGGTGGGCTGGTAGGCGCCGCTGAGGATCTTGAGCAGCGTGGACTTGCCCGCGCCGTTCTCGCCCACAGGCCATGGACGCTGCCGCCGCGCACGCCGAACGACACGGCGTCGAGCGCGCGCACCCCGGGGAAATCCATGGTGATCCCGTCGAAGCTGAGCGCGCAGTCAGGGGCGGGATCGGGCATCGCAGGGGGTGGGGTGGACAGCCGGCCCCGCTAGAGGACACCTTCCGCCTTGAGCACTCGCTCGAAATTCTCGCGCGTGACCGGCTGACCTTCAGTCCGGGTGTCGGGCGGCGGCGGCGTGCCGTCCTTCACCCAGAAGTAGAGCATCTCGGTGGTGCGGTAACCTTCCTGCGGGGCGGAGGCGAGGATGGAGCAGTGGAAGCCGGTCGGAGCGGGTTTGCGGAACTCGTCCAGGCAATCCATGCCGCCGATGCCGACGCCGATGACGTTGGTCGCCGTGTAGCCCTGGCCCTCGGTCGCGCGGACGGCGCCGAGGGTGGCGCTGTCGTTCATCCCGGCGACGAGCCAGTGCTTGAAGCCGGACTTCTGGGCGAGCAGGGCATTGGCGGCGTCAAGGCCGCCGGGAATATCGGTGGTCCGCTGCGGCGTCTTGAAGATGCGGTCGGCCGGAAAGCCGGACTCCTGGAGTGCGGCGATGATGCCGTCGGTGCGCTCGCGGCAGGTGGCGAGCTCCTCGAAGGTCACGATGCACGCCGCGGTGTCGGCGGCGGCCCAGCCGCGGCGCTGCATCTCAGCTGCCAGGGTGACGCCGGACATGCGGCCAATCTTGGTCGCCGACAAGCCCAAGTACGGGACCTCGGTGAGAAAGTTGCCGTCGGCGCCGAGGAAGCGGTCGTCCACCGTGACAACCTTGAGGCCGGCCGCCCGGGCCTTGGCGACGATGGCGGGCCCGAGGCGCACGTCGGGCGTGCAGATGACGAAACCCTGGGCGCCGTTGGCCGCGAGGCTGTCGATGGCGGCGAGGGTTTTCTCGCCGTCGGGCACGGCGATCTTGATGAGCTCGAAACCATACTTGGCGGCGGCCGCGTCGGCGCCCTTCCATTCGTATTGGAACCAAGGCTCCTCGGGCTGCTTGACGAGGTAACCCAGCTTGATCTTGGCCGGGGCCGCGGCGGCACCCGCCGGTGAAGACGGCTGCTTGGAACAGCCGGCGAGGAACGCGACGATCAGGGTCAGGAACAACCGGGGCAGGCGGGGAAACGTCATCGGGTGGATCCAGACGGTACCGTTCCGGAGGTGAGCACAGTCTAGAGAATGCCCTCGGCCTTAAGCACCTTCTCGAAGTTTTCGCGGGTGATCAGCTGGCCGTCGGAGCGGGTGTCGGGCGGCGGTGGCGTGCCATCCTTCACCCAGAAGTAGAGCATCTCGGTGGTGCGGAAACCTTCCTGCGGGGCGGAGGCGTAGATCGAGCCGTAGAAACCGGTCGGGGCGGGTTTGCGCAGTTCATCGACACAGTCCGTGCCGTTGATGCCGACGCCGATGACGTTGGCCGCGGTGTAGCCCTGGCCCTCGGTTGCGCGGACGGCGCCGAGGGTGCCGCTGTCGTTCATCCCGGCGACGAGCCAGTGCTTGATGCCGGATTTTTGGACGAGCAGCGCATTGGCCGCGTCAAGGCTGCCGGGAATGTCGGTGGTCCGCTGCGGCGTCTTGAAGATGTGGTCGGCGGGAAAGCCGGATTCCTTGAGCACGGCGATGATGCCGTCAGTGCGCTCGCGGCAGGTGGCGAGCTCCTCGAAGGTCACGATGCAGGCCGCGGTGTCGGCGGCGGCCCAGCCGCGGTGCTGCATCTCGTCGGCCAGGACGCGGCCGGACATGCGGCCGATCTTGGTCGCCGACATGCCCAGGTACGGGACCTCGGTGAGAAAGTTGCCGTCGGCGCCGAGGAAGCGGTCGTCCACGGTGACGACCTTGAGTCCGGCCGCGCGGGCCTTGGCGACGATGGCGGGCCCGAGACGCACGTCGGGCGTGCAGATGACGAAACCCTGGGCGCCGTTGGCCGCGAGGCTGTCGATGGCGGCAAGGGTTTTCTCGCCGTCGGGCACGGCGATCTTGATGAGTTCGAAGCCGTACTTGGCGGCGGCCGCGTCGGCTCCCTTCCATTCGTATTGGAACCACGGCTCCTCGGGCTGCTTGACGAGGTAACCCAGCTTGATCTTGGCCGGGGTCGCGGCGGCGCCGGCTGGCGGGGACGGCTGCTTGGAGCAGCCAGCAAGGATAACGGCGAACAGCAACAGACCGAAGTGGGGCAGGCGGGGAAACTTCATGGGGGTAACTCTGACGATACCGATTTAGACTCTTTCGTCGTGCAAAATCACTGGCGGCGCGGAAGGCCGGCGCCTTCCAACAGCTCGATTTGCATGATCAGGCTGCGCGGGAGGTGAAACGGGTCCTTCACCGGCAATGCGATCACGCCCTGCAGCGGGGTCAAGGAACGATCCAGCTTTTGCCGCCACTCCCCGTTCTCCCAGTCAACGTAGTGGTCCAGGCACAGGTGCCAGAGCCGCTCATACCAATCGAGGAAGACCGGGCGCCCGGTCTGCACCGCGCCCAGGAGCGTGGCGATGAGGGCCTCGGTCTGCGGCCACCACAACTTGGTGTCGGCGAAATTCCAGCCCACGGGGGTCCGGCCACCGGCATCGATCGCCAGGAGGATGCCGCCCCCGTGCGCGGCATCCCAGCCGACCTCCAGGTGACGCAGGGCAAGGCGGAGCATTTCCTCGCGTCCGGGCGACGGGCGTCCCGTCAGCTCCGCGACGCGGATCTGGAACCACATGTCCTCGATCACATGGCCCGGGACGACGGCGGTTCCCTGCGGCCCGGGAAAAGGGCTCCCGTCGGCCTGGACGAACTCGAAGCAGAGGTCGGAATCGCGCCGGTAGAAGTCCCGGAAGATTTCATCGGACAGCGATGCGGCGGCGGCGAGATAGCGCTCCTCCTGCAGGGCCTGGCCCAGTTCCGCGAGGGTGAGCGACCACATCATGGGGATGCCGTGGGGCTTGGCCCCGGCGGGAATCGGGTACGGAAAATGCGGGACGGCGTCACGCGGGCCGGACAATTTGCGCAGGGCGGCATCGGCGGTCTGGCAGGCCAGTTGGCGGTACGCGGTCTCCCCGGTGGCCCGGAATAATTCCGTGAGGCCGTAGACCGCGAAACCGTCCGTGTAGATGCTCTCGTGGCCGCGCAGGATGGTCCCGGACTGCGAGACGGTCAGGGCCCAGCCCTCGGCGCGCGCATCCCACCCGGTGCGTTGGCAAAACCCGGCGATCTCGCGGGCGTAGCGCAACCAGCGCGGATCGCGGTCGATCCGGTTGTAGATCCGGCTGAACACCCAGACGGCCCGCCACTGGCTCCAGAGCCACTTGTCGGTGCTCAAAATCCGGCCCGCGTCGTCGACGCAGGTATTGAGGCCGCCCGCCGAGTCGAAGCCATGCCGTTCCCAAAACGGCATCACGTGCCCGAACAGATGCGAGCGGAGCCACTGCGCCATGGGCGGGCGCGTCCCCCGGCGCAGCTGCGCCAGGGCGGATACGCAGGCGGATTTGGCGGTGGCGGGGTTCACCACATCTCCTCGCCGCGATCCAAGGCGCCCTGGATCGCCGCCTCCCAGGCGGCCGGGTCGCGTTGCTTGAGCATCTCGCCCGCCGTGGCAAATGAGAGCAGGGCCAGGCCGGAGGCAAAATCATTGGCCCGCAGCCCATAGTAGAGTTTGCCGCCGTCGCCGGCCATGAAGCGCAGCTGCTTGGCGGCAATGGACTCAAGCCAGGCGCAACCCTCGACATGCTGCGCGGCATCGAGGAGGAGCCAGGCCAGCCCGGGCTCGTAGCAGCGGAAATGGTCGTTGGCGCCGTGCTCGAACGACCCGTCGGCCATTTGATTCTGGTGCATCCAGTCGGCGTACTCGGCGAAGCGGGCAGTGAGCCGCGCCCAGATGGTGTTGCCGGCGGCCTTGGCGGTGGTGGCCAGCTCGCCGTGCACCTGGTTGGGCGCCTGGGCGGGAATGATGGCCTCGGGCCCGGCCTTCGGGCTGAACTGGATCACTTGGCGCAGCGGCACGGAGAGGCGCGTCTTCATGGCCGGACTCGCGAGTGCGGCTACCAGGCCCTCGGAGGCATAGAGGAGAATTTGCTGCGGGGCGCTTTTGGTCCACTCGCCCAGGATGTTGTTTTTGTAGTCCCAGGTGCTGATGTATTCGATCATCGGCACCGCGGCGTCGTAGTATTTCGCCTCGCCCGTGAGGTCGGCGTAGCGGATGAGCGTCGCGGCGAAGAGCGCGTTGGCGCACCAGTATTCCTCCAGGCCGGGCTCGTTGATCTTATGGTTGACCACGCCGACGCCCATCACGCCCTTGTTGGTCAGGTATTTCTCCAGGCAGTGTTCGAGGAAGCGCTTCATGCTGGCCAGGACCTGCGGATTTTCCGGGAGATGCGGGAAATAGCGGACGCCCTCGAGCATGCCGTTGGCGGTGGAGGCGTTGTCGGCGACGCAGGAGCAGTTGACCATGCCCTGGGCGTCGAGGTTGTAGCCGTAGCCCATGTCGTACATGTCTGGCCAGTGCACGCCCTGGAAGAGCATCATGCGGCGGTTGAAGCGGCGGCAGATGCCGGTCATGCGCGCGTCGGCCAGGAGGTCCATGGTGCGGGCCGCGCCCATGACCACGTAGGCTTCCTCGAAGCAGGCCTGCATCGGATGGGCCATGCCGTCGGTGCAGGCGATGATGTGATGGGAAAAATAATTCCAGTGCTTGAGCAGGCCGCGGGCGACGACAGTGGGGCTCAGTTTCATAGGGGGAGGCGGGTGCGCAGGTTGGTGGGGCGCCGGGTTACCACAAATCCTCGCCGCGGTCGAAGACCCCGCCCAGCGCGGCCGCCCAGGCGACGGGATCGCGCTGCTGGAGGATCCCGCCGGCGGTGGCGAAGGACAGCAGCGCCAGGCCCGAGGCAAAATCATTCGCGTAGAGCCCGTAGTAGAGCTTGCCCGCATCGGTGGCCATGAGGCGGAGCTGCTTGGCGGCGATGGACTCGAGCCAGTCGCAACCCTCGACGCGCTGCGCCGCATCGAGCAGGAGCCACGCCATCCCGGGTTCGTAGCAGCGGTAGTGGTCGGAGGGCGGATGCTCGAAGCAGCCGTCGGCCATCTGGTTCTGGTGGAACCAGTCGGTGAACTCCGCAAAACGCGCCTCAAGGCGCGCCCAGATGGTGTTGCCGGCGGCCTTGGCGGTGGTGGCCAGCTCGCCGTGCACCTGGTTGGGCGCCTGGGCGGGGATGACGGTTGCGGGCCCGGCCTTGAGGCTGAATTGGATGACATGGCGCAGCGGGGCCAGCAGGCGTTTTTTCATCTCGGGGTTGGCGAGCGCGGCGATGAGGCCCTCGGAGGTGTAGATCAGGACCTGCTGCGGGGCGCCCTTGGTCCACTCGGCCAGGATCGTGTCCTTGTAATCGAAGGTGCTGATGTACTCGATCAGCGGCACGGCGGCATCGTAGTACTTGGTTTCGCCGGTGAGCTCGGCGTAGCGGATGAGCGTCTTGGCGAAGAGCGAGCTCGGGCACCAGTGTTCCTCAAGGCCGGGTTCGTTGACCTTGTGGTTGAGCACGCCGACGCCCATCACGCCCCGGTTGGTCCGGAAGTGCTTGAGGCAATGGTCGAGGTAAAGCTTCACACTGGCCAGCACCCGCGAGTTTTCCGGGAGATGGGGAAAGATGCGGACTACTTCGAGCATGCCGTTGGCGGTGGAGGCGTTGTCGGCGACGCAGGAGCAGTTGACCACGCCCGCGGCGTCCCGGTCGTAACCGTAGCCCATGTCGAACATCTCGGGCCAGTTCACGCCCTGGTATCGCATCATGCGGTCGTTGTAGCGGCGGCAGATGGCCGTCAGGCGCGCATCGCCCAGCAGGTCCATGGCGTGGGCCGCACCCATGGCGACGTAGGATTCCTCGAAGCAGGCCTGCATCGGGTGCGCCATGCCCGGGCTCGCGATGATATGCTGCGAAAAATAGTTCCAGTGCCGGACCAGACCGCGGGCGACGACGGTGGGATCCAGGTTCATGGCGGCGGGGCGGTCGGGCGACCGGCTCACCACATGTCTTCGCCCCGGTCCAGGACCCCGCTGATGGCGGCGTCCCAGGCGGCGGGATCGCGCTTCTTCAGGATTTCTCCGGCGGTAGTGAAGGAGTAGAACGCCATCCCCGAGGCGAAGTCGTTCGCGTAGAGCCCGTAGTAGAGCTTGCCGCCGTTGGTGGCCATGAAGCGGAGCTGCTTGGCGGCGATGGACTCGAGCCAGGCGTTGCCGTCGGAGCGGGTCGCGGCCTCGAGCAGCAGGCCGGCGACGAGCGGCTCGTAGCAGCGGAAGTGGTCGTTGACCGGGTGCTCGAAGCTGCCATCGGCCATCTGGTTCTGGTGGAACCAGTCGGCAAACTCGGCGAAACGCGCCACGAGCCGGGACCAGATCGTGTCGCCGGCGGACTTGGCGGCGGTGGCCAGTTCGCCATGCACCTGGTTGGGGGCCTGGGCGGGAATGATGGCCTCGGGCTCGGCCTTCGGGCTGAACTGGATGACGTGGCGCAGGGGCACCATGAGGCGCTTTTTCATCTCCGCGCTGGCCAGGGCGGCGACGAGGCCCTCGGAGGTGTAGATCAGGATCTGCTGGGGCGCGCTCTTGGACCATTCGTTCCAGAGGGTGTTCTTGTAGTCGTAGGTGCTGATGTACTCCACCAGCGGCACGGCGGCATCGAAGTACTTCTTTTCCCCGGTGAGCTCGGCGTAGCGGATGAGCGTCACGGCGAAGAGCGCGTCGGCGCACCAGTATTCCTCCATGCCGGGCGGGTTGACCTTGTGGTTGAGCACGCCGACGCCCATCACGCCCTTGCTGGTCAGGTATTTCTCCAGGCAGTGGTCGATGAAGCGCTTCACGCTGGCGAGGACCTGGGCATTCTCGGGCAGGTGGGGGAAGCGGCGGACGCCCTCGAGCATGCCGTTGGCCGAGGAGCTGTTGTCGGCGACGCAGGAGCAGTTGACCATGCCCTGGGCGTCACGGTCGTAACCGTAACCCATGTCGAGCATGTCGGGATAGTGCACGCCCTGGTACTGCATCATGCGCTTGTTGAAGCGGCGGCAGACGCCGGTCATGCGCGCATCGCCCATCAGATCCATGGCGCGGGCGGCGCCGATGACGACGTAGGATTCCTCGAAGCACGCCTGCATCGGATGGGCCATGCCCGGGCTCGCGATGATGTGATGGGAGAAATAATTCCAGAGCTTGACCAGCCCGCGGGCGGTGATGGTGGGATCGAGTTGCATGGGGAGGGGGAAAGGGGCGGCCCGCAGGATGGCGGGGGAGGCGAGGCGGGGCGAGCGCGGTATTCCGAGTAAGCTATTGGATGGACTGTTTTCCAACGGCCGGGTTAGTCAACTGTTCACCACACCGTGAACATCCGCCACCTTGCCCGCCTGGCCGGCCTGTCGCCCTCGTCCGTCTCGCTCGCGCTGCGCGACAGCCCGAAAATCTCCGCGGCCACGAAGGCGCAGGTGCGGCGGCTGGCGGAGCAGGTGGGGTACCGCAGCGACGCGCGGGTCGTCGCGATGATGCGGCACCTGCGGAAACCGGCGGCGGTGCGGGAGTCCGCGTGCTTCGCGGTCATGTCGTTCTACCCCGGGCGGCAGCCGTGGGAGCAGTCGCTGCACGGGATCCGGATCTACGCGGGCATGACCCGGCGCGCCGCCGAGCTGGGTTACCGGCTCGAACCGCTCTGGCTGCGGAGCCCGGGCATGACCTACCGCCGTTTTCGGGGCATCCTCGAGGCCCGCGGCATCGAGGGAATCTTGTGCTTCGGCAGCCCGAACTTCGACGAGGAGTTTCCCGCGGAGCTGAGCCGCTGCGCGATCGTGACCGTCGGCCTGAGCCTGCGGACGCCGCTGCACCGGGTGGTCAGCGATTCCTTCAGTGACACCATGACGGCCCTGGACCGCCTGCAGCGCCTCGGCTACCACCGGCCGGGGCTGGTGATCAGCAGTTACGAGGAACTGCGCGGGGCGCACAAGCACACGGCGGCCTACCTCGGCTGGTGTGAGCATCGGCTGGGTCAGGCCGCCGCGCTGCCGATCCTGCGGCTCGACCTGGTCGAGCCGGCGGCCCTGCTGACGTGGCTCAAGCGCGAGCGGCCCGATTCCCTGGTGTTTGTGCACCAGGGCGACGTGCTCGCGGACCTCCGGGCGCTCCTGCGCCGGCACCGCGTGCGGGTGCCCAAGAACCTGGGCGTGCTCGCGATCAGCCCGACGCTGGCGGAGCCGCCGGGTTTCGCGGGCCTCCAGGAGAACCAGCTGATGATGGGCGTCCGCGCCGTTGAGCTGCTCGCGGCCCGCATTGCCAACCACGACCTCGGCATTCCGCGGTTTCCGCGGACTGAGCTGGTGGAGAGTCTCTGGCAGGACGGGCCCTCGTTGCGCCCGGTTGCTGTCAACAGTTGACCGAAAGGGGCGTCGCCGGACCCGGCCGGCCGGGCCATACTCCGGGCTTCGTGATAATACCCGGCCCCGGCTGGTTCGGCACACTCCCGCCAACCCCAGATCCGCGGCCCAACCGGTGACCACCCGCGATGCCCGACCACCCCAATTTTAGCCCCGTGATCCATCCGGACCGGGCCAGCATGGGTGCGGCGGCGGCCCGGCTCTTCCAGCAGCTGGTCGAGGACACCGTGGCGACGAAATCCCGCTGCCGCGTGATCTTCGGCTGCGCCCCGTCGCAGGATGAGTTTTTCCGGAGCCTCGTGGCGGAGGCGCACCGCACGCCCGCGACTTGGAAGCACGTCGAGGTGTTCCACATGGACGAATATGTCGGGCTGTCGGCCCGGCATCCGCAGAGTTTCCGCGGCTATCTGCGCCGCCACTTCCTCGACCATGTACCGGTGGACCGCTTCCATCCGATCCAGGGCGAGGCGGCGTCCGCCCCCGACGAGGCCCGGCGTTACGCGGCGCTGCTCGCCGCGGCGCCGATCGATGTGATCGACATGGGCTTTGGCGAGAACGGGCACGTGGCGTTCAACGACCCGCCGGTCGCGGATTTTGCCGACCCGGTGCTGGCCAAGGTGGTGGAATTGGAGGCGGCCTGCCGCCAGCAGCAGGTGAACGACGGGTGCTTTCCCGACCTGGCGGCGGTGCCGCGCACGGCGATCACGATCACGCTCCCGGTGTTCACGCAGGCGCGTCACCTCGTCGCGGTGGTGCCCGGGCCGCGCAAGGCCCGCGCGGTGCGCGGCGCGCTGCTGGACCCGGTCGGGCCGGCCTGTCCCGCGACCATCATCCGCACGCACCCGCAGGCCACGCTGTTCCTGGACCGGGACTCGGCGGCGCTGCTGCCGGCGAGGCGGGATGCATAGGTGCCGCGAGGCGGGGCTGCCGAACCGAACCCACCGGAGGCGGGCGGGACAAACCCTGATCCCTTCGCCACTCTGCTCTCTCCTCGACATGACCCCGAATCGCGTTAGGCGGTAGATCCCGATGGCCGAACCCCGCAGCTACCAGGTTGGCACGCTCGTTTACTCCAGGGCAGCGCTGATCCAGGTCATGTTCTGGCTGCTGTGGGGCGATTTCTTTTTTCAGCTGATGGAGTCGCTGCCCAGCCTGATTCCCCTGCAGCTGCGCTGGGAGGGTGCGAGCGACTCGACGCTCGGCTGGCTCAGCAGCCTGCCCCCGTTCATCGGCTTCTTCCTGTTTCCCGTGGTGGGCGTGCAGAGTGACCGACATCGCGGGCCCCTGGGACGGCGGCGCCCGTTCCTGCTGTGGTGCACGGCGCCGGTGGTGCTCGGCCTGGTGCTGCTGGGGGCGGCCAAGCCCGCCGGCCGGCTGGTGCACGAGGTCCTGCTGGGAGTCGGGATCCCGGGCCTGACGGCGGCGGGTTGCACGATCGCCTGGATCGCGCTCTGCGTCGCGATCTGGGTCGTCTTCAACGCGTACATCGTGCAGGTCTTCTCCTGCCTCGTCGCCGACGTGATTCCCCGCGAGGTGCTCGGGACCTACTACGGGCTTTACCGCGGCGTCGGGGCGCTGGGCAGCCTCGTCTTCAACCGCTGGATCCTCGGGTGGGCCGAGACGCACACGTTCCATGTCTATCTGCTCGTGGCCGCGCTCTACGCCACGGCCTTTTACCTGATCGTCTGGCAGGTCAAGGAAGGCGGTTATCCGCCGCCGCCACCGAAGGAAGCGAAGCGGGGCTGGCGGGATATTCGGAGGTATTTCCGGGAGTGCTTCAGCCACCCGATGTACGTCAGCTACTACGTGATCACCTTCTTTGTCTGGGGTGCGCTGGTCCCGATGGGATACCTGGTGTTCTTCGGCACCAAGGCGGGCCAGCTGGGCTATGCCGACACGCTCGGGCTGACGCTGCAGCAATTTGGCGAGGTGAAGGGTTGGACGCTACTGATCACCATCCCCATCTATTTCGTGTCGGGTCCCTTCATTGACCGGTTTCATCCGCTGCGGTGCGTGCTGGCGGGACTCGGCTTGGTCAGCGTGACCTATTTCTTCGGCTATTGGTTTGTCCAGACCGCCGCCACGCTGCAGATCTGGTGGTGCGTGAACCAATGCGCCATGGCGGTTTACCTCGTGGCCGTGTGCGCCCTGGCCCCCATCGTGTTTCCCCGGGAGCAATACGGCCAGTTCATCAGCGCCAACACGGCCTTTGGCTTTATCTGTCTCGTCATCCTGAATCCGGTGATCGGCCAATACTTCGAATCCGTCCGCGACTACCGGCGGATCTTCGTCCTGTGCGGGATTCTCACCGGCTTGGCCTCGCTTGCCTGCATCCTGCTCATCCGGTTTTGGCAGCAAAGGAACGGAATGATGCCGCCGATCGCCTGGGTGCGGGGCGGTCGCCGGCCGGAAACGCCGCCCCAGCTGAATTGAAAGTAAACCACGGAAAACGCGCGGAATGCCCATGAAGACGAGAAAGAAGCCGAAAACCACCGTCCCGGTGCGCGCCCGCACCCCCATCCCGATCAACGAGGCGGAGGCGATCATCGACTCTTTTTGGGACAAGGATCTCTCGCCGCTGGGGAGTTACCGGCTGCGGCCGGCACCCGCGGTCGCTGCGACCGACGCCGGACCGGCGGAATCGGCGGATCCGGCGGGGCGCAGTTCCGACGAACCGCTGGTGCTGGGGCCGATCGGGCCGGATAAAGTCCGCGCCAGCCAGGCCTGGTGCTGGGCGACGCTCGATTGGGACCGGCCGCTCCGGGCCATGGCGTCCGGCCGGCCGCGCGGCGCGGCGGTGGCGAGTCCCGTGCTTTCCCTCAGTCGCGACCTCCACGTCGACCTGTCGGGCTACGACCGGCTGGTCGTGCGCATGGCCTGCCCGCCACATGCGCGGCTGACCGTGGTGGCGATCCTGGATGGCGTCACGCGCACGATCATCAAGGCCGAGCCGGGCCGGGGGATCGGCCATGAGTTTGAGGGACCGCTGACCGGAACCCGGCTGCAGGGCATCCGGCTGGAACTTGCGTCCACCGGCGACGGGGTGGCCGAGGCGTGGCTGGACTGGGTCGGCTGCGCGCGCTCCGCCGCCCGCCACACCATGCTGAACCGTCCGGCGCAATATACCCCGGACTGGGACGGATGGCTCTGGCCGGAAGGCACCCGGGTCGGGAGCAAGGTGCGCTTCGGGTTTTTCTTCGGCGACGCGGAGATCGCGGCGCTGCGGCGCAAGGCGCGCTCGCCGCTCTACCGGCCGCTAATGCGACAGCTGCGGGCCACGGCCCGGGCGGCGATGGCGGCGCCGCGCCCGCCCGAGGCGCAGATCGGCCCGCTGATCGGCGCCGGCGACAATTCCACCACACTGGTGCGGGAACGGGACCTGGCGACGCGCTCCTTCCACACGGATGCACCCATCTGCGCCTTGGTCGGGCTCATCGATCAGGATCCGGCGTGCCTGCGCTTCGCCGCCCGGATCGTGGTGAGCCTGGCACACGCGGGGACGTGGGCGCCGCATTTCATGCAGGAGTTTCCCGGCACGTCGTGGGACCAGCGCGGCTTTCCCGAGGCGTTCGCGATGGCGGGGGTCGCGCTGGCGCTCGACTGGGCGGGGGCCTGGTTCACGCCGAACGGCGAGCACCTCGTGCGGTGTGCGATCGCCACGAAGGGCCTGCCCCGCGTGCGCCACGTTTTTCTCCAGTATGATTACATGCTGAATTGCAACCAGAGCCACATGATCGCGCTCGGGCGGCTGCTGGGGCTGCTCGTGCTCGAGCGGGCGTGGCCGCGGACACGGGCGGACATCGACATTTTCGAGCATGACCTGCAGGAGATCATCGATCGCTACATCCAGTCCGACGGTTCCACCGACGAGGGCCTGCACTATTGGAATTCGACTTTCCGCACCACGGTGCCGGCCCTGGCGGCGCTGGCGCGGTTCCGCGGCCGGCCGCTGGCGGCGCTGGTCCCGCGGAAGCTCAAGGCGATGGATGGATTCATCGCCTCGCTGCTCTCCACCGCGGGTGAACCGGGTTCCTATCTGCCGATCGGGGACACCGTGGCGGATTCACTCGCGATCGATGCCATCGCCATGATGGCCACGGCCACGGGCTCACCCTTGTGGCAGGGGCTGCTGGCGGACTGTTTTCGCCGGGGCAAGCGGGCGAAGGCCGAACGCTGGTCGTGCGACGGACCCTTCACCGTGGTCCACGGTCCCGCCCGGTGCCCGGCCGGCGCCGTCAAACTGCCGGCCTTCATCCAGCTGAAAAAGGCGGGTCATGTCTCGAGTTGCCGCCGGCTGGGCGGCGGCAGCGTGCGGCTGTTCCTGGTCGGCGCGATGGCGAATGCCGGGCACGGCCATCGGGACAAGGGCTCGTTCATCCTCGAGGCCGACGGCGAGTCGTTCGCGATTGATCGCGGCATGGTCCCTTACCACGACTCGGGCAACCTGCCGTTCCTGAAGAGCGAGGCGGCGCATAACCTCGCCGTGCCGGCCGGCTGCGCCCAGCAGAATCCCTCGCCCTCGGCCTCGCTCTGGCAGGCGAGAGGTGGCGAGAAATCGCTCCATGCGTCGGTCGACACGAGTGGCACGTGGCTGCCTCCGGTCCAGGCATGCCGTCGGATCATCACCTCGCCCTTGCCCGATTGCATCGAGATCCGCGACGAGTTCGACCTCGCCGAACCGCGGGCCGTCACCTTTTACCTGCATTCCCCGCTGGCCATGATCTCGGGCCAGAACCAGGCGGAGGTGAGGGGCAGGCTCAGGACTCTCACTGTCCGCGCCGATTGGGCCGTGACGAGAACCGTCGAGGCTTGCGGCGTCAACTGGCGCTATACCCCGATCAACCGGCTGGCCATGGTCTCGGGTCCGGCGAAACACCACCGGCTGGTCACCGTGCTCGAATTCAAGCGCAACCCGGCGAGGACGCGAAAATGAGCCCGGGCAAATCCCTCCCTCGTCCGACCGGCTCATTCCCGACCTTTTCTCCCGCAACGGCGGATGGCTTCCACGGCGTGTGGTACGGCTATACCGATGGCACGTACTACGCCGGAGGGCTGGGCACGTTTCCCCAGCAAATTCACCCGATGGCGTACCATGCGGCGAACGCGGGGAAACGCGGCCGGACGTTTTTCGTCTATGGCGGCGCCCGGGCGGGCGTGCCGGGAAATCTCCTCACCACGATTTCGTACTACGACCATGCCACGCGGAAAGTGGCGCGGCCCCGGATTCTCAATGACCGGCAGACGAACGACGGCCACGACAACCCCTCGGTCATGCTCGATGGGGCGGGGCATATTTATGTCTTCTCGAACGCCCACGGGACCCTGCGCGAGTCGTACATCTACCGCAGTACGCGGCCCTACGAAATCGACGAGTTCCAGACGGTGCTGAGCCTCGGGAAAACCGCGAATTTTTCCTACGCGCAGCCGTGGTACATCGACGGCCGGGGATTCCTGCTCCTCCACTCGTTTTACGGTCTGCGCGATCCCATCCGGCGGCTCTATCTCAACACGAGCAAGGACGGCATCGTCTGGGATCATGCGTGGGAGCTGAATGCCGCCGGATCGCGCCCCGGCTTCGCGCTGATTCCCGGCGGCAGCTACCAGGTGAGCCGGGCGAACGGCCCGACCGTGGGCACGATGTTCGACTACAACGTGGATGCCGTCGGGCGGACCAACCTCTACTACGTCCAATCCCCGGATTTCGGCCGGACGTGGCAAACGGCGGGAGGCACCGCCGTCGACCTGCCGATCACCACTGTCCAAAACGCCGCGCTCGTGCATGACTACGAGGCCGAGCACCGGTACGTCTACCTGAAGGAGATCGGCTTTGATGCGACGGGCCAGCCCGTCCTGCTGTACCTCACGTCACCCACGGAGGCCAACGACCCCACGACTCCGCGGACGTGGCACACCGCCCGGTTTAACGCCGCCACCCGGCAATGGGTGATCCGCGACGCCTTCACTTCCGGCAACAACTACGACCACGGCACCTTCAGCATCGAGCGCGACGGCTGCTGGCGGGTCATCGCCCCGACGGCCGCCGGACCCCAGCCTGGCCGAACGGGCGGCGACATGGAACTGTGGACCAGCCAGGACCAGGGTGCCAGTTGGCAGCGGCGCGCGCGTTTGACCCACGGCGGTCCCTACCATCACACCTACGCCCGCCAACCGGTCCATGCGCACGACGACTTTTATGCGTTCTGGGCCGATGGTGACGTGACCAAGGAGTCCGAGTCGTCGCTGTACTTCACGGACAAGCAGGGCACCGGCGTGTGGCGGCTCCCGCCCGCCATGGCGGGTGACTTCGCCGCGCCCGAACTGGCCTTCACGCCCATCCGGGAAACGGAGCAGCCCCTTTCCCGATAAGGTACTCGTGCTGCCCGCCACGAGGCGTCACCTTACTCTCCGCAAACCTCCAATGAAATCCACCGCCGGATTGGAAGTGTCCAGGGATGCCCGGGTGCATGTCACCGATTTCGGGGCGGTGTCCCGCATCGACCTCAACATGCTCGGGGCCAACCTGGGGGCGGAACCGGCGGGCGGGTGGGGGGAGTGGTCGCGCGAGCAGAACCGGCGGTTGTGCGATTTCATGGCCGCCACGATGGCGAAGCACGGCGGCGGTTTTGACTCGATCGCCGAGTGGACGGTGGCGGTGAATGCCCACTACGGCTTGCAGGACATGCGGGAGGTGCGGACCGCCCGGTTCGACGGCGGTTTTCGCTCGGCGATTACCACGCTGCCCTGGGGTCATCCGACCTCACCCAAGAGCGTCTCGATCCAGGCCGTCGCGTATGTCCCGAAGGAGAAAGGCGCCCATTTTGCGATGCGCGCGTGGCAGCCGGCGGCGCTCTATGATTGTGCCTTTCTGGGGCTCGCGCCCGCCGTGGTCGTGGAGACCGGGTCGGTCAAGTTGATCTACCTGTCCGGTGTGGTGGCGTGGGACAAGGCGATCCAGCCCCTGGCCGGGGATGATCCGCGGGCGCAAGTGCGCATCGTGCTGCAGAAGATCCAGGAGGTCATGGTGGAGGCGGGCGGCACGCCGGCGGATGTGGTCCGGCTGCGCCCATTCACCGCTTCGCGGGAGGTCGCGCAGCTGGTCCGGGAGGAATGCGCCGGGCTGTGGGCCGGCCGGGGATTCCCGCCGCCCGCGCTGCTGGTTGCCGAGGAGACGAGCTTCTGGGGCGCGCCGTCGCTCTACACGGAGATCCAAGCCATGGGCGTGGTCGGCGGTGCCGGCTGCCCCGTCGGCCAGGATGAATGCGCGATCGCGGAAATCACGAGCGACCACACCCGCATCCGCCGCACCACCACGCCGGGCTGGGACATGTACCACGTGAGCGAGCTGCGGGCGGCGGCGGGCGCCAAGGACGAGGCGGAGGACGTTGCCGGGCTGGTGGGGCGCGTCATGTCGGCGCTCGCCCTGGGCCCCGGCGACGTCTGCCTGGCGGTGGGCTACGTCAGCTCGGCCGAGGTGATGGCGCGCCTCGCGTCCGGACTGCGCGACCGGCTCGACCCGTCCGCCCTGCACCTCGTGCATTGTCCGCCGATGCCCGAACTCAATGGCGGCACGGTGAAACTCGAGCTCACCGCGCGAAAACTGAAATGAGCACCCGCCGGTCGTTGCCCCTGTTCCCGCCCCATCTGCCATGACGCCCACCTCCCTCACTGACCGGCTGCAACGCACCCTGGCGTTCGGGCGCAAGTACTCCGACCCGGACGGCCGGATGCGCGACCCGTATGAGACCGAGTACGGGGAGAATTTTGCACCGGCGTGTTTCAGCGTGGTGGCCGCGGCGCTGCACCGGCTGCACGGCCGGCCGGAGGATCTGGAATGGGTTGGGCGCTGGAGCCGTCGCAGCGCCGCGATCATGCGGGAATCCCCATATTTGCGGGAATACATGCTGGGCTACACGGCCATGATTTTCGGCCTGCTGCAGCCGAGCCCGGAGCTGGAGGCGATGCGCGCGGAATTCGTCGCGGCCAGCCTGCCGGAGGAGCCGCTCAGTCCGCTGGCGCACATCCTGGCCCTGCAGCTGGTCGGGGACGTGCTGTGTCCGCGCGGGCCCGCCTCCGGGCACCGGGCGGAGAAGATCGTGGCGGAACTGGAGCGGCTGTGGACGCCGGCGGGTTTCGCGGAGGACCGCCGCGAGGGCGATGACGGCTCGATTCCCCATGCGTATCTCACCGTGGCAACGCTGGGCATTTTCCTGATCGCCCGGCCGGCGACGGACACGGCGCGCGCGCTGCAGCTGCGCATCGAGGCGCTCATTGCCCGGGCCTGCGACTGGTTCCACCAGGCCAACGGGGAGGCGATGATCGCGGTTCAGGCCAATCGCAGCTACAACCAGCTCTGGGTTTACCCCCTGTTCGCGCTGCTCGCCTATGCGCACCGCGGCCCGCGGGCCACGGATGCGGTGGAGCGGGCCCTGGCCATCGTCAATCGCGCCACCGAGCGCAGGGAGCGGTCGAATTTTCTGCCGACGGAATTGTCGCCCTACGCCAGCGCGGGGAACGAACCGTACAACCGGGTGAACAACGACGTCGGCGCCGGCGGCGTCGGCTGGGCGCTGCTGGCCGTATTGCAGGCGGAGGGGTTTGCCGGCCTGGCCGCCCGCGAATCCGCCCTGGCCCCGGTCATGGTGGATGCGCCGGCCGGGTATGCCTTTTTTCACGGCGTCGCGAGCGGGGTGGCGCTGCCGATCCGCCAGCACCGGTGGCGCTACCATTATCCGCTGCAGCCGGCGTGGGTGGTGGTGGGCGGCAGCGAGATCCCGTTGGTGGGGGCCAGACGTTCCGGGGTGAACAACCCGTACGCGAACCTGCTCAAGGATCCGGCGCGCGCCAGTCCCTTGCTGGAACCCTATTTCGGCGTGCTGGCGGGCAAGGACGGCACGTTCCACGTCATGCAGGAACCGGTCGAGGCACTTTCCGACAATGTTTTCTGCGCGACCCTGCGGCCGGAAGGTTCGTCGCCGGAAACCGTCGCGGCGCCGGCGCGGGTGTCTGTGCAAGTCACGGTCGAGGCCAATGCCATGGCGCTGACGTATCGCGTCCTGGGTAACTCACCGGGTGAATTATGGCTGTCGGTTCCGGTCCTGCTGTGGGACGGTTTTTGCGAATTGCAGTACCGGATCGAGGGTTCCGCCGTGGCGCTCGTTTGGGCGGGACGAAAATATGCGCTGCGGGCGGAGGCGCTCGACGGCGACCCGGACAAGCAAGCCCGCGCGGGAGCCCTGGCGGGAGCGTGGACGCTGCGCCGCGAGCGGTTTTTGCAGACCGGCTTCGGGGTCACGGGCAATTTCGCCATCGCCCTCGGGCAAACCCGGTCGGTCCGGGTCCGGCTCGAGGGCCAGGCAACCAATCCATGAAAAAGAACTCCATCGGAATCGGACTGATCGGCTGCGGGGGCTATGCCCGCCTGAATCTCGAGGCTCTCGCCCGGGCGGAGGGCCTGCATCTGGCGGCGGCCTTCGACCTCGATCCGGTCCGGATGCGCGAGACTTGCGAGAAATTTGGCGGCGTGCCGGCGGCGAGCCAGGCGGCGCTGCTCGCGACGCCCGGGGTCGAGGCCGTGATCGTGGCCACGCCCAACAGCCAGCACTGCGCGGACGTGGTGGCCGGCGTGGAGGCGGGCAAGCACGTCTTCGTCAACATCCCCGCGACGATCTCGACCGACGAGGCGCGCCGTATGATCGAGCGGGCGCGGGCGTGCCACCGGGTGCTCATGGCGGGAGCCAATCATCGCAAGAACCCGGCCGTGCTCGCCCTGCAGGCGGCGCTCCAGTCGGGCGCGATCGGCGTCCCGCACCTGATGCAGGCCAGCGTGTCCTCGCCGACCGCCTACAAGATGGCGCCCGATAACTGGCGGGCCGCGGTTTCCGGTGCGCCGCTGCTGCCGTTCTCGCAGATGGGGATCATCGCCCTTGAGGTCGCCCTGATGCTGTGGGGTCCGCCGGCGACGGTCTCGGCGTTCATCGCGAAACGGGACGGGCCGACGGCGACACCGGATCACGGCGCGATGATCGCCCGTTACGCGGACGGGCGGATTTTCTCCGTGGCCTGCTCCTACGTGGCCTACAAGAGCTACTGGATCGCCGTTTCCGGGCCGAAAGGCACGGCCACGTGGGACCGGATCGACGGCAACTGCGTGCGGATCGATGCCGAGCCAACCCTCGCGCGGACGCCGTACGAGTCCAAGGACGAGCAACTCGACGAACTGCACGAATTCCGCGACTGCATCCGGCTGCAGCGGGAGCCGGAGGTGGGCGCGGAGTGCATCTACAATCTGGCGGAGTTTTACCGGACCATCGGCGATTCGATCGCCTCGGGCCGGGCG
>CAIQKV010000113.1 GCA_903872505.1 uncultured Opitutia bacterium | reverse complement strand
GTCCCCAACGTCGGGCTCATGGCCCAGGCCGCCGAGGAATACGGCTCGCACAACAAGACCTTCCAGCTCCCCGGCAACGGCACGGTCCGCGTCGTGGACGCCGCCGGCCAGGTCCTCCTCGAGCACGCCGTCGAGGCCGGCGACATCTGGCGCGCCTGCCAGGCCAAGGACGCCGCCATCCAGAATTGGGTGAAGCTCGCCGTCAACCGCGCCCGGCTCTCGGCCACCCCCGCCGTCTTCTGGCTCGACGAGAAACGCGCCCACGACGCGCAGGTCATCGCCAAGGTGAAGCCGGTCCTCGCCGCGCTCGACACCGCGGGACTCGACCTCCGCATCCTCGCCCCGGCCGCCGCCACGCAGTTCACCCTCGAGCGGCTCAAGGCCGGCCAGGACACGATCTCCGTCACCGGCAACGTCCTCCGCGACTACCTCACCGACCTGTTCCCGATCCTCGAGGTCGGCACCAGCGCGAAGATGCTCTCGATCGTGCCGCTGATGAACGGCGGCGGGCTGTTCGAGACCGGCGCGGGCGGGTCCGCCCCGAAGCACGTCGAGCAGTTCGCGCAGGAGAACTACCTGCGCTGGGACAGCCTCGGCGAGTTCTTCGCGCTTGCGGCGTCGTTCGAGCACCTCAGCCAGACCTTCAACCACGCGAAGGCGAAGGTGCTGGCCGACACGCTGGACGAGGCCAACGGCAAGTTCCTGGAGAACGACCGCTCGCCTGGCCGCAAGCTCGGCACGACGGACAACCGCGGCAGCCATTTCTACCTCGCGCTCTACTGGGCCCAGGCGCTCGCCGCGCAGACGAAGGACGCCGACCTGAAGAAACTCTTCGCGCCCGTCGCCGAGAAACTGACGGCCGCGGAAAAGCAGATCGCCGCCGAGTTGATCGCCGTCCAGGGAAAGCCCTGCGATGTTGGTGGTTACTACCAGCCCGACGACAAGAAAGCTTCCGCCGCGCTGCGCCCGAGCCAGACCCTGAACGCCATCATCGCGTCTCTCTGAGCCGCAATAGTTGTACAGTTTGTCATTGCGAGGCGTCCCGTCCTGGCGGGACCACGAAGCAATCCATCCGGCCGTTTCGACAAGCTCAAGATCCCGAGCCCGTCGAGGGAATGGATCGCCGCGCCCTCCGCGCGAGCCGCCTTGATTATCGTTTCAGGTCCTGGCCGATGCGTTTCGCGGCGATCTCCTGGCTGTTCTCCAAGCCTGCGATCGCCTCGTCCACGTGCTTCATCAGGTCGTCAAAAGACGCATACCGGTACTTCTCATCGGCCGGAAGCATCACCGCGTTTTCGACCTTCATTTCGTAGCCCACGCAGAACGTCTTGAAATAGATGTCCTTCTTGGTCTTCGCATCGAGCAGCCGCGCCTTGATGACCACCCACGGGAGGTAGTGGGTCGAGCTGGGCGGCGACATGTAACCCACGACCGCGTACCAGACGCTGAGGATCGCATCGGCCTCGACATGAATGTCCGAGTAATCGTCACCCTTCCCGTCCGCGGCCAGCTTCACCTTCTGGTCGCGCACGACCGACACGGCAAAACCATCGTCCTTCAGTCCCTGCCCGATGGCCGCGAGCAGATCTTCCGCGAGCGGGGTCTTGCGCTGGTTCATCACCGCGACGAATTGTTTGGAGTGGTCAACCGTAGCCGAGCCTTGGATCAGGCCGCCGATCGCCCCGAAGGCGCCCGCGGCGCCGCCGATGTTGGCTACCTGCACATTGCGGGGCGGGTTGATGGCCAGGATCGCGATGCTCTTCACCTGGGTGGCCGCGTTTTTGTCGATGTCGACGTTCGGGACGGACGGACAGCCCGCGAGGACCAACGCCAGCAGTGCACCCATCAGGGCGAACTTAACGCGATCCCCGGTTTCCAAGTGATTCATATTGGGGGTATTCGTAAATCATGCAGCCACGCCCGGGGCAAGCTTGGCCCGACGGACAACCGCGCCAGCCTCTAGGTTTGCCAAACTGGGCGGATGATTGTCATCATCCGCCCATCATGAGACCTCTACCCCGGGTCGATCGTCATGCAACCGCGCGCGGCCCCGGCCTAGCGCGCTGGCTGGTCCGGTTGGTTGGCGCGTCGCTTCTCCTCCTGATCGCTCCCGCGCTGCAGGCCCAGAGCACTGCCGCGCAGTTCAACTTCGGTGCTGCCAAATGGCCGCCGCATCCGATGCTGCTCTTGGCCAAATACCGCGGGTACCGCCTGCCCGTGGTTGCCGTTGAAAAAAATCAGCCGGTTGTGCTGCTGGACGGCCGGCGCAAGACGCTCTCGGACTCCACGCCCCTCGTGACCCAGCTCGCCGAGGATTATCACCCGGCTCAGGTAACGTTCACCGGCAACATCGACATCGGCAAGCGATCCTGGGAGACGCCGCCGTCACGCGGCCTGTACGTTCCCGACTCGACCGAGCTGCGGGAGTATATTGGGACGCTCTCGCTCGAATCTGCCACGGACGTGCCCGACGCCTATGTGCTCCTGACGCTTTTCGACAGCGGGGCCGCGGACGATCCCGCCGGGAGCGACTTCTGCAAATCCGAGCTGATCGAGGTGGGCGCGCTGCGCGCCCATGAGCGCCGCGAGGTGCCGCTCCGCATGCTGGTCCACATGCCCCTGCGGTATTCCAACGGCGACCCGTCCAAGAAGCCCGGCATCGAGCTCGATCAAACCATCGTGTTCTGGCAGTTGTTCAGCCAGGGCGTGGAGATCCACACCCACGACCTCTCGGACATCGAGCTGCGGCTTGGCCGCAGTGTGTTCACCAAGGAAGGGCTGAAGACCACGCTCGAAATTACCGGGATCGGCCAGTTCATCTACCTGCGGGAGCGCGTGGAGCATGCCGACGCGGTGGAGGCCTGGCTGAAGCAAAACCGCAAAAGCAACCAGCCGGCCCAGCCTTACGGGCTGACGCCGCTGCAAGCCGGGACCGCCGAGAATCTGCCGAAGGAGGCGAGCGCGATCCTCTCGCTGAGTGCCGAGGGCAAGGTGACGCAGGTCGTGCTCGAGCAGGCCTTCCCGGAGGAAGCCGCCAGGAACATCACCCGCTTCCTCAAGCTCTGGCTCTTCCTGCCCGCGATCAAGAACGGCTCGGCCGTCGCGACTCGCATCCGGGTCCCGCTGGCGTTTTGAGCATGCTGGCCCGTCGCTGAGCTGCTCGCCGTCCAAGGCAAACCCTGCGACGTCGGCGGCTACTATCAACCCGACGACAAGAAGGCCTCTGCGGCTTTGCGCCCTAGCCAGATCCTGAACGCCATTCTGGCGACGCTTTAGGTTGTGACAGTTATGAGGGTGACTGCGTCAATGCCTAGTTAGTGTCCTTGTGTCCAGGATCTCTAATCCTGGAAGAGGAGCCACACCGGCTTTGGCGTAAACCTCGCGCAAGTGGCTTACGATAAACTGTGCGGCTCCAAACATCCTAAGTTCTGATATGTCAGGATGTTTCCCTATTGTCGGATGGCTCGTTACTTTTGAACACGCCAACCAAATCTCCTTCAACTCGGGCAAGCGTTCGTTTTCCGGCGCCACTTGTTTCCCCTCATCAAAGCACAGGATTGAGACCATCTGCCGACTTTCACGATTCCTGACACCAATAAATTCAAGCAACCACCGCATAGCTGCATGCTGTCCTTCCCATGTGCCGTGAAAGATAAACTCCAAGTGGTACCAAAGGTCTGAACCTTGAGGATGCATAGCCTGCAGGTCTCGAATCTTCTGCCGGCTAGCTATCACCGCATACACTCGCGTTCGGACATGCTGATCTAGCCAATACCGTTGCTCTTCTTTCGTTAAGGTAGCGCGCTTCATAACCTGCACCGCTCAGTATGTCCTCAAGGTGTATCGCGATCTTTTGCGCAATTCTATTTAAAACTCGCTAGCAGAAATATGCTCGGTGTGTAAATTACCGTTTGGGCGAAGGAATAATTCTATAGTATGACCAGAGTATCCTTGATCATTTTGCGTAAAATCAAGTCGCTGATCGACTTTTGCGTAAATGGTATCAGGCCCGAACAAGTGTTCTGTCCCATACCACGATTTACCGATCGCGTATTTCACTCTATACGAACCTGGAGGGACTAACACTTCTGACGACATCCCATCCGTAACAAAGAAACTAATGATATGCGCACCAGTAAACCAATCCTCTACTTTCACAAAATAATTTCCATCGCCAGCACGCGATACAATTTCCAAAGGCGCCACCATTACTTCATCAGGCCGATCCGTCCAGCGGGCTCCATTTGAGGGAAGTTGCAACACTGGGTACGTAGGTTCCAATACGACTTTGGGCTGACGCGCCATCGGCGTGCTTACCCTGAGTGGCACAGCTGTGGATGGGTCAAATCTGGAAGTAGTCCGGTAAATCTCCTCGTTCCGATTTTGGAAGACCGCTAAAAGGGCCAGTGAAACTACAAGACTAACACCCCAAATGCCTGCCTGAGTCTGAAAGCTTGGTGAGCGCTTTCTCGTATCGTGCTGAGGAGCTTCTCGAAAGTCGTCCTCATCGATAAAATACGCCAAATTCTTGGCGGCCTTGGCCGCTCGCCATTTGGCATCAAACATCTTGATGGCCTCTGAAAAGCGGTCGGCTTCTGACCGAGAATTCAGAGAAAAACTCTCATCCCGCTCATCAAAGGTTATTTTTATGCGGGAGTATGAATGAAGCCCGTTTACATAATGATGAACAACGCCATAATCTCTAATCTTCCAAAGTGGATAGTACCGAAGTTGATCAAACTCAGTCTTCAGAAAATAAAGCGGGGTGGCATATACCCCGTTTCCGAGATTACTGTTTTTGATTCTTAATATGCGGCAAGTGTTCAGTGCAAACAGGCCAGCCGCGAAAAGGGAAGTAGCGAGGTGCGCGTTATTATCGACATCCATCCACCGATCGTCACCGACCGTGCACGCCAAGTAGACGGGCCAAGCCGCACACACGGCTAGCAGGAAATAATTTAAGCCAATATTGCCCAGTCGCACCTTGAGTTGGGGAGTGACTCGTTCCGCCTGACGGTCGAACATGCGAGCACGTAACCTGATAGGCATTACGTCCCAAAATGTTACACCGGAATTAAACGGACCTAAATGTGGACGCTCCTTAGGTCGAAATGAAGTGTCCGCGCTCTTTTGAGTGTCCGACTTCGATTTCTGTGTATTTGTAGAAGGCGGTGTGGGTTGTGGCTCAGGTTGTGATCCTGGGTAAATGGCAGAGAACGCCTCGTTTAGTTCCTTCAGCATCTCATTCGCCTGCTTCCACTCTACCGATTGAGTGTGCGGGTCAAAGCGATCGGGATGAAGAACCTTTGTCCGCAGGATGTAAGCTTTCCTAATCTCCTGTGCTGTAGCATTGTGGTGAACACCGAGCACCGCATAAAAGTCTTTGGCCATGATCGATTGAGGCGTTTACCTACAGCAATGTGTGTCAATTAAGGCTTAATGTATCAAGACCGCAGAGGGGGTCAGGTTTTAGGACTATCAGTCTCAGTCGCGAGTTCGCAGGCGTAGCCAGTCAGCCAAAGGGGTCGTGTTGGAACGGCCTTAAGTGGTCATGCTTGACTCTTGACTGAATTGACCGGCGCCGCGCGCCGCCGTGACGGGTGTCGTCCCCCGCCCTGCCGTCCTTTTGGTCCTTGGCAGTCCGCGCCGGGACGTTCTGATCCACGGGCGAATGATGCTTCCCGCCCGACCCGCGCCGCACCGGCTTTTGAATCCCGGCTGGTCCCTCGCTCTTTGGGTCGTCGCCTTGTCCGCTCCGTTGGCGGCGTCCGCATCGAACCTTCCGGTATGGGCCTACCCGGTGAATCCTCCTGCCGGACATCCCGCGGCCGATGACGGCCATGCAATCCATGTCCCGGACAGCCCGGTCACTTTCACGCGCACCCAGATCACCAACCTCACGGGCCCGGTCCCCGACTGGCATCCCGACGAGCACCCCGCGATGCCGGACATCGTGGCCAAGGGACGCGCCCCGAACGTGCTGGCTTGCGCCTACTGTCACCTGCCGAACGGCGCCGGCCGCCCCGAGAACGCCAGCCTCGCCGGTTTGCCGGTCAATTACATCCGGCAGGAGTTGCGCGCCTTCCAGCAAGGCCACCGCCCGGGCTCTGAGCCCAGGCGCGTGCCGCAGACCCTGATGATCAAAGGGGCGAAGGACCTGACCGATGCCGAAATCGACGCGGCGGCCGCTTACTTCGCTTCACTCAAACCGGCGTCGTTTGTCCGGGTCATCGAAACCGCCACCGTCCCCAAAACCAGGATCGCCGGCTGGGTCCTGACCCCGGCTCCGGGTGGCGGCACCGAGGCGATCCGCAACCGCATCATCGAGACGCCCGAGGACTTCGAGCGCTTCGAGAACCGCGATTCCCGGACACCTTACCTCGTCTACGTGCCCCGCGGCAGCGTTCAGCGCGGCGCGGCCCTCGTCGTCACGATCCGCGACGGCGGCACCGTGCCCGCCTGCATCACCTGCCACGGCCCCGAACTGAAAGGCCTGGGCGACGTCCCCCGCCTCGCCGGCCGATCGCCCAGCTTCCTGATGCGACAGCTCACCGACCTCCGCAGCGGCGTGCGCACGGGAGCCTCAACCGAGCTGATGAAACCCATCGTCGCGCACCTGACCGACGCCGACCTCATCTCCCTCGTCGCCTACCTCGCCAGCCGCGAGCCGTAGCCAGAGTCCGAAGAGGTCATGCCCTGACTCATGACTGAAGCTTCACGCAGAGACGCAGAGCTCGCGGAGCAAGCCGAAGACCCGTCAGCATATTTTCCTCTGCGTCCTCCGCGCCTCTGCGTGAGAATTCATCTTTTCGGGACGCTGAAATACAGCCTCCTGTCTGAAGACTCACGCAGAGACGCTGAGCTCGCGGAGCAATCCGAAAACCAGACAGTCGATTTCCCACTGCGTCCTCCGCGCCTTTGCGTGAAAACTCATAGCGTTCGTTACCCCCCTGCCCGGCCGCTTTCCGACTGGCGCTGCACGCCGGATTTGCCCATTACGCCCGCATGACACGCCTCGCGCGCCGCCTGTTCCTGTTTGATCGCTGACCCTCGGGCGCTCAGCCTCGCCGCATGCCCAAAACCCTCCCCACCCTGGCCGAATTCCTCGCCGCCCTCCCCGCCGATCGCCGCGCCACGATGATGACCGTGCACAAGGCGATCCGCAAAGCCGCGCCGAAGCTGGCGCCGTTCATGACGTCCGGCATGGGTTCGCCCCTCATCGGCTACGGGAAGTATCATTACAAGTATGCCAGCGGTCGCGAAGGCGACTGGTTCTTGATCGGGCTCGCCGCGGGGAAAAGCGGCTATGCCCTCCACATCTGCGCCGTGGCCGAGGACGGCTACCTCGTCGAGCGGAATGCCGCGAAGCTCGGCAAGGTGAAAACCGGCCGCAGTTGCATCAACTTCAAGCAACTCGCGGACCTGAAACTCGACGTTGCGATGGGGCTCGTGAAGCAGGCCGCGAAAACCGGGGGCATCAGCGCCGTGGCGTGAGGGTTCAGTCGAAGGGGTCAGGCCCTGACTCAAGACTGAAGGTCACGCGGAGGCGCTGAGCACGCGGAGCAATCCGCAGACCAGTCAGCTGGTTTTCCGCTGCGTCCTCCGCGCCTCTGCGTGAGAATTCATCTTTTCGGGACTCTGAAATACAGCCTCCTGTCTGAAGGCTCACGCGGAGACGCAGAGCTCGCGGAGCAATCCGAAGACCAGTCAGCCGGTTTCCTCTGCGTCCTTCGCGCCTCCGCGTGAGACCTCATCCCTGGTTCACCATCGGCACCATTGTCTCGTAATTGGCCAGCGTGATGGGCGTGATGGTGCGGCCCGCCCGGGTTGGCTGGCCGGCGGTTCGGGACCGCGAGTATGATTGACCGCCAGCTGTCTTGGTGAGTCGCTGTGCTGCGGCTTTATGACCAAGCGGGAACGCATTTATGCCTCGATTCGACGCCAACCCCTTGACGCCCTGCCCTGGCAGTTTGACCTGACCGGCCGCCTGATCGAGCGCCTCCAGGTTTACTATGGCACCACGGAAGTGCACGCGGCCATCGGCGACCATCTGGTCTGGGGTGCGGCCGTGGTGCCGCAGGGCGGCGAAGTATCGCAGGACGGAGTGGGCCCGGGCCAGTATCGGGATGAATTCGGCGCGGTGTGGCAGCGCGATGCGCCTGATCGCAATGTGGGCGACTGGGGCGAGCTGGTTGCGTCCCCCATCGCGGCGCCGTCGCTCGCGGGTTACCATTTTCCCGATGCCTCGCAGTATGGGCGGTGGCGCACCGTGCCTGACGTGAGGAAGCGTTATCCCGACCACTTTCTGGCCGTCGCCGGCATCGGCTTGTTTGAAAACGGCTGGGCCCTGTGCGGCTTCGAAAATTACCTGACCTACCTGGGCGGGGAACCGAAGTTCATCGAGGCGCTCAACGAAGGCCTGACGGACTACTCCTGCCAGTTGACCCGCCAGCTCAAGGGCATGGGCGTCGATGGGATCCGCTTTGGCGACGACTGGGCCATGCAGTGCTCCCTGATGCTCCGGGCGGACACGTGGCGCCGGCTGTTCAAGCCTTACTACCGGCGGATCTACGCCGAGGCCAAGGCCGCGGGATTGGTGGTCATGATCCACTCCTGCGGGCAGGTCACGGAACTGCTGCCGGACCTGATCGAGCTGGGCGTCGAGGTGGTGCACCCGCTGCAGCCGGAGGCCATGGATGTTGCCCACTGCCAGAGGGAATTCGGCCGGGACCTCACATTCTGGGGCGGGATCGGCAGCCAGAGCACCATTCCCCGGGGCACGGCGGACGACAACCGGCGCGAAGCCCGGCTGCGCCTGCGGCAGTTTGCCGCGGGTGGCTACATCCTGGCCCCGTCCGGTGCGGCCCCGACCGAAACGCCCGTGGAAAACATCGCCGCCATCGTCGAAGTGGCGAAGGCGCAACTGGGTTAGTTTTCGTCGGGGCCAGCCGAGGGTCATGCCCTGACTCATGACTGATGGCTCACGGGGTGCCGCTGAGTTCGCGGAGCAACACAAAGACAAGTCAGCCGATTTCTCTCTGCGTCCTTTGCGCCTCCGCGTGAGATCTCGGCTATTCGGGACGCTGAAAGGGCCTGGTCAAAGCGTGGAATAACGCGACTTTCCGCCGTTTGCGGGGTTCTTGGGCTGCACCACCATGCGATCTACCTCCGCCTGCCTCGCTCTTCTCCTCGCTTTCGCCACCACCGGGTGCGGCCAGCACGGCTTCCCGCCGCCGGAGCGGATCAACCTCAGCGCGCCTGCGACCGTGCCGATGGAGTTCATCGCGGGTCGCCTGGTGGTATCCGCGAAGATCAACGGTCGCGGACCGTACAAGTTCATCCTCGACAGCGGGGCCCAGGTCTCGCTGCTCGCGGCCCCGTTCGGGCAGGAATTGGGTCTGCCGGTCTCGGGGGAGATGCCGGTCGGCTCACCGGGCAGCACGACTCCCCGGTCGGGCCGCATCCTGCAGGTCGATCGGCTGGAGATCGGTACCCTGGCGGCAGAGAAGTTCAGCCTGCTGGAAATGGACCTGACCAGCCTGCAGCAGCGCGTGCCCGGGCTGAAGGGCGTGATCAGCGCCCACCTGTTCACCGGCATCCTGATCACGTACGATTACCCGGCGGCGGTGATGCGCTACCGGCGCGGCGAACTGCCGGCGGCGGACGGACAGACCGTGTTCGCCTGGCCGGCCGGCCACCGTCTGCCGGGCGTGCTGATGCATTTCGGCAAGGACGAGGTGTGGGTGGACGTGGACACGGGCTCCCAGGGCGGTCTCACTCTGGCACAAAGCACGGTGGGCGGTTTCGAGTGGAGCGAGCCGCCGGTGCGGGACGAGCCGATCCGGCTGGTCGACCGGGAACTGGCAGCCTCCAAGGGGCGCTACAAGGGCGCGGTGACGTTCGGGTCGTTTCGCCTGGAGCACCCCATGATCAAGATTCACGAAGGCTCCTTCAACAATGTCGGCTACCAAGTGCTGAAGGATTTCGTGCTGACCATCGATTCGGCGAACCGCCGCATTGAGTTGCGCAAGCCGTGCCCGCTTGGGCAGGACCAAACAAAGGGGCCATGCCTTGACTCGTGACTGAAGGTTCACGCGGAGACGCTGAGCACGCGGAGCAATCCGCAGACCATTCAGCCGGTTTCCCTCTGCGTCCTCCGCGCCTCTGCGTGAGAATTCATCTTTTCGGGAAGCTGAAATACAGCCTCCTGTCGAAAGGCTCACGCAGAGACGCAGAGCGCGCGGAGCAACCCAAAGACAAGTCAGCCGATTTCTCTCTGCGTTCTTTGCGCCTTTGCGTGAAAACTCGTTGCGTTCGTTACCCCGGCCCGGCCGCTTTCCGACTGGCGCTCCCTGTCGGTTTTCCCCATTACGCCCGCATGACACGCCTCGCCCGCCGCTGGTTGCTCGGGTTCGCCTTGCTGGCGAACTTCGCCTTCGCCGAGCCGCCGGAAATCACCGATCTGCGCCATGATGCCGAGGCGGGTGACATCGAGGCCCAGACCAAGCTCGGCGCGCTGTATGTCGTCGGCGACGGCGTGCCGCAAAGCTATGCGGAAGGCTTGAAATGGCTGCGCATGGCCTCCGACCAGGGCTACGCCTCCGCCCAGTTCCTCCTCGCGGGCATGTATGCCGACGGCAAGGGCGTGACGAAGGACACCCGCGAGGCGGTGAAATGGTTTCGCAAGGCGGCTGAGCAAGGTGACGACGGCGCCCAGATCGCGCTCGGCGTGTGCTACGTCACCGGCGACGGCGTCGCGCGGGACGTGCCCCTGGGCTATGCTTGGCTGAGCGTGGCCGATGCGAATGGGAACGAAAAAGCCCGCGTGTTTGTGGCCGCCCTCGAGAAGGATTTGACCCCCGCGCAGCTGGCGGAGGGCACCAAGCTCGCCCGCGCGCTGTTCCGAAAGCTGCCCAAGAAGTGAGGCGCCAGTCCGGTCGCAGACCCTGACTCATGGCTGAAGTCTCACGCAGAGACGCTGAGCTCGCGGAGCAACCCGCAGACCAGTCAGTTTTCCTCTGCGTTCTCCGCACCGGCGCCCATCGAAGGTAATGAGGTGCAACATGACACCTTCTGACGCCGCTTCCTGCGATATCCGGAATCGACCGCGGGAATTTCCGCGACATGGTGACCGGCAATAGTTGCCCCCTGCCACCGGCCCACGACCAGCCCACCCAACAGAGAACGGACACAAGATGATCCCGGTAACGCTCCAGAAAATCATCAAGACCGACGGCATTGTTGCCATCGCCACCCAGGGTCCGGACGGACCGCACCTGGTGAACACGTGGAACAGCTACGTCCATGTCGCGCCGGACGACCGGCTGCTGATCCCCGCGGGCTACATGCGCAAGACCGAGGCCAACATCGCCGCGAACCCGAATGTGCTGATCACCCTGGGGAGCAGCAAGGTGGAGGGCTTGCACGGCGTGGGCGCCGGTTTCCTGATCAAGGGCAAGGCGAAGTTTCTGACGTCCGGCCCGGATTTTGACTTCCTGAAGGCGAAGTTCAGTTGGCTGCGCGCCACGATGGCCGTGACGATCGAGGCAACCACGCAGACGTGGTGAAGTGCCGCCGGCCGGAGCAGCAACCGAAAATCCGGCTGAAGGCTCACGCAGGGACGCTGAGCGCGCGGAGCAACCCGCAGACCCGTCAGCCGATTTCCCTCTGCGCTCTCCGCGCCTCCGCGTGAGAACTCAGCCTTGGTTCACCATCCGCACCATCGTCTCGTAATTGGCCAGCGTGGTGGGCGTGATGGTGCGGCCGTAGGGCGCCGCGGTGGGCAGCAGGACGAAACCCCGGCCCTTGCCCGCCGTGCCCTCCCGCAGCGTCTGCGCCACGACCCGCTCGAACAGGTCGGGACGCAGGTTCTCGATGTCCGTGACCTCGAGATTGCCGAACAACACCAGGTCCCGGCCGTAGTCGCGGCGCACCTCGGCGAGCGTGATGTTGCCGTGCGGCGGCGGCTCGATGGGGTCGGTGCCGGTGACGCCCATGCGGACGAAGGACGGCAGCAGGTTGCGGATCCGGCCGTGGCAGTGGAGCCGCACGAACCCGCCGTGGCGCTGGACCATCTCGACCATCGGCCCGGTGTAGCGGGTCACATATTCCTCGAACAGCCGGAGGGGCATGAACGGCTCGGAGGCGTATTCCGGCCCGTAGATGCGCCAGAGATGGCCGGGAAACTCCCGAGCCACGACTTCCGTGCGATGGTGGAGCACCCGGGCGGTTTTCTCCAGCAGCCGGTGAAACCAGACGGGCTCCGTGAAGGCCACGACGACGTAGTCCTCCATCGAGAACAGGGCCGCCGCGAGGCAGATCGGATCGGGCGTATCGACCATCACGATGCCCCGGTCGCCCAGCTGCGCATCCGCCGCGTGGAGGTTCGCCACGTCCACCTCCTCGGCCAACTCCGCGTCCGGGATTTCCAGGTAGGCCTTCAGGTCATCGAGGTCCTTCAGCAGGTGCTCGAGGATCCAGATGGTGTTCACCTCCCGGTCGCGGCGCGTGAGCGAGGTGAGCGTGCGGCCTTTCACCCGGACCGTCGTGCGGACCAGCCGCGACCCGCCCTCCTCGCGGGTCTCGGTCGTGAAGAAGGGGCTGGCGGCGACCTGCAGCCGCGGGCTGCGCAGCCAGATCAGGTCGGTCTGCTCGTCCGCCAGCTGCAGCAACGGCTGCCACGTGGGAGCGTTGTAGATGTTGTACGGATCCGGATCGAGCGGATCGATGTCGAAGCCGCCGATCTCGTAGAAACTGACCGCCGGCCGGTCGACGGGCCGGCCGTGCAGCGTGGCCATTAATCGTTCGCGCCGGGTCATCATGGTGTCAGTGATTCGAGCTGGGGCCTGTGCCGCGGACAGGGAAACCGCTTCGGACCGGCGGTGCAACGCCGGACCGAAGCTCCGGCAATATCCTAGATCGCCAAGCGGCCTGGCCGGTGCCAACCTCGCGGCGATCCCCAGTTTCCAAGCGAATGGCAACCCCAGCTGATTTGATGCACCGGCACCGCAACGATCACTCCCAGGCCCACCCGACCGCCCGGGCCATTTTGCCATAAAGACCTTCCATGAAAAAAGACATCAAGATCGCGTTCATCGGATTGGATACGAGTCACACCATTGAATTCGCGCGGCGCATGGTGGCCCCGGATTGCCCTGTGGATCAAAAGGTCCGCGGCTTGCAGCCCGTGTCCTGCCTGCGTTTCTCCACGCCGTTCCACAGCGAGGAGGGCCTGAACCAGCGGCAAAAGACGCTGGAGGGCTGGGGCATCCGGGTGACGACCAATTTTGAGGAGGCGGTGGCCGGCTGCGACGCGCTGATGCTCGAGATCAACGACCCGGCCTACCACCTGGAGTACTTCACGAAATGCGCGGGCCTCGGGAAGATGATCTTCCTCGACAAGCCCTTTGCGGACGACCTCGCCAATGCGAAGAAGATCTACGACCTGGCCAAGGCCCGCCAGCTGAAGGTGTTTTCCTCGTCGTCGCTCCGGTTCGTGCCGGAGTTCACGGCCGCCTGTCGGAAGCTGCCCACGCCCACCTTCGGGCATTTTTACGGCCTGTACGGCAAGCCCCCGGCCGGCTCGAGCATCGTCTGGTACTGCGTGCACACGTTCGAGATGCTGCAGCGGGCGATGGGCCGGGGCGCCCAGAGCGTGTTTGTGCGGAAGGATGCCGCGGGGTTCACCGCGATCGTGCAGTATCCGGACAACCGCCGCGCGGTCGCCGAATTGCTGACCGGCACGTCGATCTACGGCGGGTGCCTCCACAACAAGGAGCAGGCCCGCCCCTTTGTCGCCTCCACCGCCCGGTGCTACACCTACCTGCTGAAGGCGATCGCCCGATTCTTCCAAACCGGGAAGGCGCCGATCGAGCTGGAGGAGACGCTGGAGGTGATGGCCCTCCTGGAGGCCGCCCAGCGCTCCTTGGATTCCGGAAAAGAGGAAACCGTCTGACCCCGGCCCCGCCATGCATCTCCTGCCCGACTACAAAACCCTCCGGCAGGAGACGCCGTTTGAGTGGAGCGTCACCGGTTCCTACCTAGCTTACATGAAGATGGCGGAAGTGCCGATCCGGGATTTTTTCCTGGAGCCGGACGCCTGCATCGAGGTTTACCGCGCGGGCCGGCAGCTGGTCGGCGAACTGTTCGGGCCGGACGTGGGCGTGGCGCGGCCGACCACGCCGCCCATCAGCTACGGCCACCCCCACAGCCTGGGCGCCGAACTCTATTTTCCGGAGGGCGGCGAGGTGGCGGTCGAGCATGTGTTTCAGGACTCGCTCGACCGGGCCATCGCGGCGCTGAAACAGCCGGTGGATTTTGGCCGGGCGCCCCGGGCGCAATTTTACCTCGATTTCCTCGCGAAAGTGAAGAAGGCCTTCCCGGACGAGGAAGTGTGGTACTCCTACAGCTGGGAAGGACCGGTGACGACCGCCTATGAATTACGGGGCGACGCGTTTTTCCTGGATGTCCTGGACGAGCCGGAGAAGACCCGGGAATTCCTCGGGCTGATCACCACGAGCGTCCTGGATTTCTACCGGTGGCACTGCACCATCAGCGGCCGGCCGGTGCTCAAGCCGGACGGCACCATGATCTGCGACGATATCGCGTCCATGATTCCGCCCCGGTTGTGGGAGACGCTGGTCCTGCCCTACTGGGATCAATATTTTGCGGGGATGACCACCGGCAAGCGTACGGCCCATGTCGAGGACCTGCGTCCGGCCCAGGTGCCTTTCCTGGAAACCGCCGGGCTCTGGTATTACGACCCCTCGGTCTCCCGCCAGCTCAACCCGCAGATCATCGCGCGCGAGTGCCGCGTGCCGTTCGGCTGGCGCCTCGTCAGTTTTCACTACCGCAACATGACCGTTCGCGACGTGGAGGATTTTGTGTTCCAGGCGGCGGCGGACGGCGCCAGCAAGGTGTTCACGATCCTGGAAGGCACCATGTGCGAGGCGGCCCACGTGCCGAAGGTGGAGGCGTTCATCCGGGCGGGCAAGGAGGCCAAGCGCCTGCTGCTCTCGGGCGCAACCCGCGCGGACCTGGCCAAGCTGGTCAGCGAGCGCGGTCGCCGGAAGTTCTGGGAGACCTGGCTGGCCTGACGCGCCGTGTGATTTAGGCCGCTCCCGCCCCACCCGTTCATGACCTCCGCCGCGGCTCCCGATCCTGCTCCCGCTGCGGCGCCGGAGGGTTCGCGGCTCTACCGGGTGGGAACGCTGACTTACACGCGGGGCGCGCTGCTCCAGGTGATGTTCTGGATGCTCGGGGGCGATTTCTTCTTCCAGTTGATGGTCTCGCTGAACCCGGCGCTGGTCCCGCTGCAACTGCGCTGGGCGGGCGCGAGCGATTCCCTGATCGGCCTGCTGGGCACCAGCCTGTCCTCGGCGCTCGGATTTCTCTGGTTTCCGGTGGTGAGCACGTACAGCGACCGCTTTCGCAGCCGGCTCGGGCGGCGCCGGCCCTTCCTGCTTTGGTGCACCCCGCCGGTGGTGCTCAGCCTCGTGCTGATGGGCGCGGCCAAGCCGGCGGGCGGCCTGGTCTACCGGGTGATCGCCGCACTGGGCCTGGGCAGCCACCTCACGATCGCGGGCTGCACCATCGCCTGGATCGCCCTCTGCCTGGTGGTGTTCCTGCTGTTCAACGCCTTCATCGTGCAGGCCTTCGCCTGCCTGATCGTCGACGTGATTCCGCAGGAATCCATCGGCAAGTTCACCGGGCTGTACCGCGCCGTCGGCGCCCTCGGAAACCTCGCCTTCAACCGCTGGGTGTTTGGCTGGGCCGAGGCGCACCTGCTCCACATCTACTGCCTCGTCGGACTCCTCTTTGCCGGCGCCTTCTACCTGCTCGTGTGGCGGGTGAAGGAAGGCGAGTATCCGCCGCCGCCCCCGAAGGCGGCCGGCGGGCGCCTCGGGACCCTCAAGGGCTACCTGGTCGACAGTTTTGGCCACCGTTTCTATCTGAAGATGTACCTGGTCACCTTTTTCTACTGGGCGTCCCTCGCGCCGCTGTCCTTCGTGGTGTTTTTCGGGACGCAGGCCGGCCAGCCGGATTACGCCGCCACCCTCGGGCTGTCGCTGCAGGAGTTCGGGCAGGTGAAGGGCTGGACCTTCGTGATCCAGATCCCGGTCTTCGTCATCGTCGGGTATTTTGTCGACCGGTTTCACCCGATCCGCGTCTCGCTGCTGGGGCTGCTGCTGACGAGCGTGAGCTATTTCTGCTGCTTCTGGTTTATCCACGGCGCGTCCAGCCTCCTCTTCTGGTGGAGCCTCAACCAGGCCGTGATCGCGATCTGGCTCGGGGCCGGCCTCGCGCTGGGACCCCGGCTGCTGCCGCGGGACCGTTACGGCCAGTTTGTCAGCGCCAACTACATCTTCGGCATCAGCAGCCTGATCATCTTCCCGCCGCTGATCGGGCTGCTCCTGGAAACCCTCCGCGACTATCGCTATCTCTTCATCTTTTGCGGCGTGCTCACCCTGGGCTCCTTCGCCGCCGGCATCCTGCTCTACCGGCAATGGCAGCAGCTGGGCGGGGACCGGAACTACGCTCCCCCGCAACCCTGGCTCGTGAATCCCGCGCCCGCCCCGCCGCCTTCCCCGTGAACCTGCGCTGGCCCGCATTGCGTGCCGCGCCGCGCACCCCCAGACTTTTCTTCCGCCATGAATAACCCGACCCCGCCCGTCCGCCCCCTGGTTGATGAACCGCTGCCGCAGCCCAAGCGCTGGGGCGCCGCCGAACTGGAACGGCTCACCGCGATGGTGGACCAGCCCTCGCTGTTTTATTGGAAGGGCCCGCAGACCACGGCGCTGGTCGACGAGTTCCGCCGCCATTATCCGCTGAAATACGTCCTGCCCTGCTCGTCCGGCACCGCGTCGCTGCACGTCGCGGTGTCCGCCCTGCGCCTGCGGCCCGGCGACGAGGTCATCGTGCCGCCGATCAGCGACATGGGCTCGTACATCGGGATCCTCTACCAGCAGGGCGTGCCGGTTTTTGCCGATGTCGATCCGCGCACCTACACGCTGGATCCCGCCGACGTGCGCCGCCGGATCACGCCGAAGACCCGCGCCATCATGGCTGTGCATCTGGCGGGCAATCCCTGCGACCTGGCCGCACTCACGGCCATCGCCCGGGAGCACAAGCTGGCCCTGATCGAGGACTGCGCCCAGGCGTGGGGCGCGCGCTGGCAGGGCCGGCCCGTCGGCACCATCGGCGACTTCGGCTGTTTCTCGCTCAACGATTTCAAGCACATCGGCTGTGGCGACGCCGGCATCATGGGCAGCAACAACGAACGCTACGGCCCGGGCCTGAACAACTGGGCCGACAAGGACTACGGCCGGGCCGAGGGCGGTCGTGATCCCGAGACCCTCGCCCCCAACTACCGCATCAGCGAGCCGCAGTCCGCGGTGGCGGCCGCGCAGATGAAGAAACTCCCCGACATCATCGCCCGCCGGAACCGCGCCGGCGAATTGCTGACCGCGCAGCTGGCCGGAACGCCGGGCGTCCTGACGCCGCTCGTGCAGCCCGGCAACACCCACAGCTACTGGTTCTACATGCTGCGGCTCGAACTGCCGCGCTTCGCCAAGCCCCGCGCCGAACTGGCCGCCGCGCTCACCGCCGAGGGCGTGGCCTGCAGCGTCCTGCTGCTTCGCAAGGCCGCCTACCGCTGGGCGGTCTTCCAGAACCACGATATCTTCGGCGGGACCTGGCCGGTGCGCGACTCCGGCCTGACCAAGATGGATTACCGGAAGGTCTCCTGTCCGACGACCGAGGCCATCCTCGAGGACTGCCTGAAATTGCCGATCAATGAGGCGATGACCGAGGCGTACATCGGAAAAGTCGCCCACGCGATTCGCACCGTCCTCAAGCGGTTTGAGAAATGACCGGCGGCGAATATTTTCACCTGGATTTTCACTAATATCACTCCTGCTCCCTCGATTTATCACCATGTCCCTCCCCACCTCGCCTGCCTCTGCCCCCACTATTCGCGAGCTCGGCATTCCCGTGAAAGCCGTCAACTGGGTCCGCCTCCATCCCGGCCGCGGCCCCGATGGCAAGGCCTCGCTCCTTGCCTCGATGGGCCAGAACAACGGAGGCCTGTTCGTGCTCGATATCGACCTCGCGACCGGCCACTGCCGCCAGTTCCACGCCCCCTCCGCGGCGCAGCAATACCCCACGGCTTCGTTTCGCTGCCCGCACACCGGCGCGCTCTACGTCGGCTCAGCCTCCGACGGCCACCTGCTGCGCTACGATCCCGCGCACGCCGAGCGCGGCCTGGAGGATCTCGGCGCCATCGACGGCGAGCGCGCCATTTTTCCCTGCGGCATCAACGAGGCGCCGGACGGTTCGATTTGGATCGGTGCTTATCCTGCCTGTGTGCTCACCCGCTTCGACCCCGCCTCCGGCCAGTTCACGCGCTTCGGCATGATGGACGACACCGACCAATACCTTTACCCGCTCGCCGGTGTCGACGGCACCATCGCCGCCCTGACCAAGGTCGTGCATCCCCATCTCGTCACGCTCAACCCGCAGACCGGCGCCCACCAGAGCGTCGGGCCCGGGGTCAGCAACCCCGAGGACAAGTCGCAGCGTGTCGTTTTCTTCAAGGGCCTCGATGGCCTGCTCTATCTGGAGTCGCACGCCGGCAATTTCCGCGTCCGCGGCATGGAACTCGAGCCCGTGACCTACCTGCCTCCGCAGATGCCCGGCATCCACGCCACCTACAAGCACGGCTATCAGGAAGTGCTGCCGATGCCCGACGGCGTCGTTGCCGGCTGGGCCGACGGGGAGGAAGGCGCCGGCCTCTTCAAAAAAATCCTGCTCACCAGCACCACGCCCGGCGTCGCCCCCCGTACCCTCGACCTCGACTGGCAGGGCGGCGGTTCCAACCTTTTTGTCATCCACCACGGACCCGACGGCCTGCTTTATGGCTCCAGTTTTCTGCCCGAGCACCTGTTTCGCTGCGCGCCTGACGGCTCGGGCATGGTCAATCTCGGCCGCTGCAGCGTGTCGCTGGGCGAGGCCTACACGCTGGGCAACTTCAGCGACGGCACCATGGCGCTCGCCTCCTATCCGCAGTCGCGCATTTCACTTTACGATCCCCGCCAGCCCTACCGCTACGGCACCGACGCCACGGCCAACCCGCGGGACATCGGTCGCCTGGACGAGGTGGGCATCCGCCCGGCCGCGATGGCCATCGTGCCGCCGCTGACCAAGGCGGATGGCACACCCGTGCCCGAAAAGATGTGGATCGGCTCGCTGCCCGACTATGGCACCTGGGGCGGCACCCTGGCCTGGCTCGACCCCAAGACCGGCGCGCACGCCAGCCACCGCCACCTCGTGCCGGATTGTGCGCCATTCTCCATGTTGTGGCTGCCGAAGTTGAAACAGCTGCTCGTCGGCCTGTGCGCCGAGGGTGGCACCGGCACGAAGATCAAGGCAAAGAACGGTGCCTTCGTGCTCTGGGATCCGGCCGGCGACGCCCCGGTTTATGTCGGCGATTTTGGTCGCGGCCACCTGGCCAGTGTCTACGCGCTCTCGCCCACCGCCGGTGACTGCGTCTATGCCCTCGTCGGCTACACGCGCTACGCGTCAGGCACCATGGGTGCCGTGGGTGACGGCCGCCTGCGCCTGATGCTGCTCGATCCCGGCGCCCGCAAAATTATCTGCGAGGCGGTGTTGCCCGGGGAACTGGGCCAGACGATCGAGCACTCCCAGTTCACCATTTTCCCGGGGCCCGATGGGGCGACTTATGGCGTCACCGAGCGCGTGTTGTATCGCGTGCAGGCCGGCACCTGTGAGACCGAAGTAGTCTGGCGCGCGCCCGAAGGAGACATGATCAATGTCCCCGGCCCGTGGATCGGACGCACGTTCTACTTCGCCACTGGCTGGCGGCTTCGCGCCCTCACGCTTTCGTAATCTCTTTGGCGTGGTTCATCCTGGCCCATCCATTGACTTTTACCCGTGGTTTTGGAACCTAGCCGGACATGGAATCACCTGATTCCGCCAACTGCAGCCGGCGAAGGTTCGTCCGCGTCGCCGCCCTGTCCGTCGCGGCGCTGGCCGCCAACCCGGCCTGGACCCAAACGCTTCAACGCATGACCGCGCCCTCCGCCAACGCCCCCCTCCTGCCCCGCCGGCCGTTCGGCAAGCACGGTGTCGAGCTCTCGATCATCGGGATGGGCGGCATTGTCGTGATGAATGCCGAGCAGGCCCACGCCGACCGCATCGTGGCGGAGTTTGTCGAGCGCGGCGTGAACTATTTCGACGTGGCCCCCTCCTACGGCAACGCGGAGGAGCGGCTCGGCCCCGCGCTGGTGCCGCACCGGCCGCGCGTCTTTCTCGCCTGCAAGACCACGCAGCGCAGCCGGGCGGGCGCCGCGACGGAGCTCCAGCAATCGCTGACCCGGCTCCGCACGGACTACGTCGACCTCTACCAGCTGCATGCGGTGACCGATGTCGCGAAGGACATCGACGCGGTGTTTGCCAAGGGCGGGGCGATCGAGACCCTGGCCGAGGCGAGACAGAGCGGCCAGGTGCGTCACCTGGGTTTCTCGGCCCATTCCGTGGAGGCGGCGTTCGCCGCGATGGACCGCTTCGACTTCGACTCGATCCTGTTCCCGGTGAACTTCGCCACCTACCACATCGGTCATTTCGGCCCGCAGATCATGGCCAAGGCCCAGGCCAAGGGCTTGGCGCGGCTCGCGCTCAAGATGCTGGCGCGGCAGAAATGGCCCGCCAACCACCCGGACCGGAAGAAGTACGCCAAGTGCTGGTATCAGCCGCTCACCGACCCGCATGAGGCCGAGTTGGCGCTGCGGTTCACGCTGGGCCAGCCGGTGACGGCGGCGCTGCCCCCCGGGGAGGAGTCGCTGTTCCGGGTCGCGCTGGACATGGCGTCACGGTTCCGGCCGCTGACGGAGCCGGAGGCGAAGGAACTGGAGGCACTCGCCGCCGGCCTGGACCCGGTCTTTCGCGCCTGAGCGGGCCGGCCGGGGCCGGGTTCGACTCAGGACTGAATGCAGCGGCGCGCACCCGGCCTGGTCGCAGGTCGCGCCCGGCCCCTCCCCGCCTTGCAATTTCCCGCTCGATGGCGCCGCGGCTGGCATTAGGCTTCGCGAACTCCCATGAAAAATACGGCAAAGCGGATCGGCATCCTCACGGCGGGCGGCGACAGCCCCGGGTTGAACGCAGCCATCCGCGCGGTCGGCAAGGCCGCCATCGGTGAATTTGGCTGGGAGGTGTTGGGCTTCCGCGACGGCTTTCTCGGCCTCGCCGAGGACCACTGGCTGCCGCTGGACAAGCCGGCGCTCTCCGGAATCCTGACCGTGGGCGGGACGATCCTCGGCACCAGCCGAGAGAAACCCCACCGCATGGAGATCGACGGGCAGGTCCGCGACATGACGGACACGATCGCCGCGAACTACCGGCGGCACCGGCTGTCGGCCCTCGTCTGCATCGGCGGTGGCGGCACCCACAAGAACGCGCTCCGGCTCGTCAAGGCCGGCCTCAACATCGTCACCCTGCCCAAGACCATCGACAACGACGTGCCGCTGACGGACGCGACCATCGGCTTCGACACCGCCCTCGGCATCGCCTCCGAGGCGCTCGACCGCCTGCACAGCACCGCGCATAGCCACCACCGCATCATCGTCGCGGAAATCATGGGCCACCGGGCCGGCTGGCTGACGCTCGGCGCCGGCATCGGCGGCGGGGCCGACGTGATTCTCATCCCGGAAATCCCCTACACGCCGGAAAAAATCGCCGCGGCGATCGCGCGCCGGGCCGAGGGCGGGCGCGCCAACTTCAGCATCGTGGCGGTGGCGGAGGGCGCGCTGTCCCACGAAACCGCGGCCGCCTTTGCCGTGGCCAAGCGCAAGAAACAGCAGGCCCGCACCGCCGAGAAGCGCAAAATTGCCAAGGCGGAGTTGAAGGAACTCGATCTCCGCCACGCCGGGAACACCCTGCGCCTGGCCCGGCAGCTCGAGGAACTCACCGGGCTGGAGGCGCGGGTCACCATTCTCGGCTACGTGCAGCGCGGCGGCACGCCCTCCGTGACGGACCGTATCCTGGCGACGCGGCTGGGCTCGGCCTGCGTGTCGCTCATCAAGGAAGGCCGGTTCGGCGTGATGGTGGCCGCCCGGGGCAACACCACCACCGCCGTGCCCATCACGGACGTGGCCGGCAACCTCAAGCTGGTACCCACGGACCACGAGTGGGTGCGGGCGGCCCGCCGCGTCGGCACCTGCCTGGGCGACTGAGGCGCAGCCTCGAGGTGCAAGGGGTAAGGTCAAAGGAGGAAGCGTAAGTCCGGAGGCTTGCCCGGGCGGTGTCAGCAGGAGCCTTCCCCGTTTTCGCATTCGACATTGCGGTTTTTCCAACCACAACCACCTCCCCAAGAGGAAGCCCGTGCTTGTTCATCACAGAAATCGTTGCGCCGTGGCGCTGGCCTTGATCGCGTTGGCTGCCTTGCCAGGGCGGGCCGCCGGCCAGACTTTGTTCGGGCCCACCCCCTATCTTTCAACCGCTGATATCCCGGTCGGCTTTTACCAGGGCGGGTCGCCCACTTTTCTCGACAACCTCGAGGACGGCCGTCTTGACGGCAATCTGACCGGCAGCGCCGGCAGCGTCATCGGTCCCGGTCAGTTCAATGGCCTGCGGGACTCGGTCGATGGCGACGACGGTAGCATCGATGGCTCGGGCGTGACGGGCAGCAGCTGGTTCTCGGGCAGCGGCAGCACCGGGGTCACCTTCACGTTCAATGGCAATACACTGCCCACCGCCTTCGGGCTGGTCTGGACCGACGGTGCCGGCACCATCACCTTCAAGGCCTTCGATGGCAGCGGGGCCCTGCTGCTGGCCCAGACCTTCAGCGGAATTCCCGACGGCAGCATTTCCGGCACCACCGGGGAGGACCGCTTCTTCGGCGCGCAGTCTGCGGCTGGGATCGGTTCGATCTTCATTTCCAATTCCTCAGGCGGCATTGAAATCGACCACATCCAGTATGGTGACATGCCCATTGCCGTCCCCGAGCCGGAAACCTGGGCGCTGCTGGGTGCCGGACTGGGACTGCTCGGATTCACGGCCCGTCGCCGGAGCCGCGCGGCTGTCCCCGGTTTGGGCAGCCCGGCGCAGCCGTAGCGGTCAGGTCGCGACTCCTGGCTATCTCGCGCAGAAAAGCGGTCACGCCCCGGTGGTCAGGTGGGGGCGTGATCACAGCGGCGATGATCGCGAGCCCGATTGACCGCGGGGTTCCTTGCAGATAGCCCCGTTTCTCGCTTTCCACCGCCCGTTTCACCCCTCTTTCTTTGCCTCGTCCATCGTGAATGCCAAATGCCTCGTTCCCCTGCTGGGTTGCTGGCTGCTCGCCGGTCCCGGCTGCACCACGGTGAAGCACGCCGCCGTCAAGCAGGTCGGCAACGCCCTCGCCGAGGGCGGGTCCGCGTTTGCCTCCGACGATGACCCGGAACTGATCCGGGCGGCCGCGCCGTCCAGCCTGAAGCTGATCGAGAGCCTCCTGGCCGAGACGCCCGACCACCGGGGGCTCCGCCTCGCCGCGGCCAGCGGCTTCACCCAGTACGCGTACTGCTTCATCGAGCAGGACGCCGACCTGCAGGCGGACCAGGACTATGCCGGCGCCACCGCGCTGCACACCCGGGCCCGGAAGATGTATCTCCGGGCCCGCGACCACGGCCTGCGCGGGCTGGAGGCGACGCATCCCGACTTCGCGCGCCAGCTGCGCGCGGATCCGCGGGCGGCGGTGCGCGTCGCCGTCGCCGACGACGTGCCCCTGCTCTACTGGACCGCCACCGCCTGGGCCGCGGCCATCAACCTGGGCAAGGACAACGCGGACCTGATCGCCGACCTCGTCCCGGTCGAGGCGCTGATCGACCGCGCGCTGGAGCTCGACGAGGGCTACGACAGCGGGGCGATCCACGCCTTCCTGATCACTTACGAGATGTCGCGGCGCGGCGCCCCGGGTGACCCGGCGGTCCGGGCCCGCCGGCATTTTGACCGGGCGATGGAGCTGAACCACGGCACGCAGATCGCGCCGCTCGTCAGCCTGGCCGAGGCGGTCGCGGTGGCGCAGCAGAACCGCGCGGAGTTCACCGCCCTGCTCCAGCGCGCGCTCGCGCTCGACCCCGCGGCGCATCCGGCCACGCAGCTGGCCAACCTCGTCATGCAGCGCCGGGCCCGCTGGCTCCTGGCGCGCACCGACGAACTGTTCTTGCCCTGAGCCGTGCATCCTGCCCCAACAGAAATGCCATGAACCACCGCCTTTTGCCCGCCTGGCTGCTGATCTTCGGACTGGGTGCGGTCCTCCGGGGGGCCGACACGGTCGAGATCAAGCTCGCCACCATCATGCCCGTCGGCACCTCGGCGCACAAAAACCTGATGGAAATGCGCGCGGCCTGGCAGAAGGCCGCCGGCCCGGCGCTCAAGCTGACCATCTATGCCGGCATGGCGGACGGCGAGCCCCTGCTGGTGAAGAAAATGCGCGCCCGCCAGATCAACGCCGCGCTCCTGTCCGCGGTCGGCATTTCCGAGATCGACCGCTCGGTCTCAAGCCTGCAGCTCATGCCGATGATGTTCCGCAACTGGGCCGAGGTGGACCACGTGCGCGAGAAAATCCGCGGGGAACTCGAGTCCCGCCTGCGGGCCAAGGGCTTCGAGGTGCTGTTCTGGGCCGACGCCGGCTGGGTGCGCTATTTTTCGAAGGAACCGGCCGCCTTTCCCGACGACTTCCGGAAGATGAAGATGTTCGTCCTCGCCGGCGTGCCCGAGCAGGTGGACATCATGAGCCGGCTCGGTTACCAGCCGGTCAGCCTCGAGGCCGAGCAGATCCTGCCCGGGCTGACCACCGGCATGATCAGCGTCGTGCCGGTCCCGCCGTTCCTGGCCAACGCCCTGCAGTTCAACCGCGAGGCGAAGTACATGCTCGACCTGAACTGGGTGCCGCTGGTCGGCGCGGCCGTCATCCGCCGCGACGCCTGGGAGAAACTTTCCCCGGCGCTGCGCCTTGAGCTGAAGGCCATCGCCGAGACTTCCGCCGTGAAAATCCGGGCCCAGACCCGCGCGGAGGATGACGATGCGATCACCGCGATGAAGAAAAACGGCCTGGTGGTCGAGCCGGTCACGCCGGCGGTGCACGCCGCGTGGCAGGCGCTGGCGGAGCGGTCGTATCCCCTGATCCGCGGGACGCTCGTACCGGCGGAAATCTTCGATGAGGTCTCGGCCGACCTGGCCGCGTATCGGGCCGCGCACGGCGGGGCGCACTGAACCGCATGCAGCCCCGGACGGAGAACGCGGTCCTGATTGCCGGGATGCCCGGCGGCGAGGCCGCCCCGCGCCGCTGGTGGCACTGGGCGGAGGATCACCTGCTGACGCTGCTGCTCGCGCTGATGGTCGTGCTGCCGCTCGCGGAGATCGGGTTGCGCAAGTTCTCGACCGGGATTCCCAACGCGCCGGATTTCCTGCGCCACCTGACGCTGCTGGTCGGCATGGTGGGCGGCGTGGTGGCCGCCCGCGACGGCCGGCTGCTCGCCCTCGCCACGGCGCCCGCGCTGCTGCGGGGCCGCTGGAAGCACGCGGCCCTGGTCTTCAGCACCGCGGTCGCGGCCGCCGTCACCGCGTTCCTCTGCGTCGCGAGCCTGCAGTTCGTCCTCGAGGAACGGGAGGGCGGCGGCGTGCTCGCCTATGGCATCCGGCTCTGGACCATCCAGCTTGCGATGCCGCTCGGGTTCGGCCTGATCTGCCTGCGGCTGCTCTGGCGCGTCGCCGCCACCTGGGCGCACCGCGCGGTCACGCTCGCCCTCACCGCGGCGTTTATCCTCGCCGCGATCTTCCCGCCGGCCGCGGTGCCGAGCCTGACCCTGCCCGCGCTCGCCGGGTTGCTCGCGGCCACTGCGCTGGGCGCCCCGATCTTCATCGCGCTCGGCGGCGCCGCCATGATCCTGTTCTGGAGCCGCGACGTGCCGATCACCGCGGTGTCGATCGAGCACTACGGGTTGGTGACCAACCCGGCGCTCCCCTCGATCCCGCTCTTCACGCTGGCGGGATATTTCATGGCCGAGGGCAAGGCGTCGCAGCGCCTCGTCCGGGTGTTCCAAGCGCTGGTGGGCTGGTTCCGCGGGGGGCCGGCGATCGCCACCGCGCTGATCTGCGCCTTCTTCACCTCGTTCACCGGCGGCTCGGGCGTCACGATCCTGGCGCTGGGCGGGCTGCTCATGCCGGTGCTGATCGCGGCGAAGTTCACGCAGCGCGATGCGCTGGGGCTGGTGACCGGCGCGGGCTCGCTCGGTATCCTGCTGCCGCCGTGCCTGCCGGTCATCCTCTACGCGATCCTGGCGAAGGTGGACATCCGGCAGATGTTCCTCAGCGGACTGGGGCCGGCCGTGCTGCTGATCGCCATGACCTGTGCGTGGGGGGTCTGGGCCGGCCGCCACGCGGACACCTCGGCGAAGTTCGACTGGCGCGAGGCCGGCCGGGCCATGTGGGACGCCAAATGGGAACTGCTGCTCCCGGTGGTCTCGATGGTCGCGCTGTTCGGCGGCTGGGCCACGCCGGTGGAGGCGGCGGCGGTGACGGCGTTTTATGCGTTTCTCGTCGCTGTGGTAATCCACCGCGACCTGCGTTTTTTTGGCGATTGCCCGCGCGTGCTGACCGAGGCGGGCGTGCTGGTGGGTGGAATCCTGCTGATCCTCAGCGTGGCACTGGGCCTGACGAACTTCCTCGTCGATGCCCAGATCCCGGACCAGCTGGCCGACTGGGCCGCCGTGCATGTGCAGTCGCGCTGGGTGTTCCTGCTCGGCCTGAATGTTGTGCTGCTGTTCATCGGCGGGCTGGTCGAGATTTACGCCGCCATCGTGGTCGTCGTGCCGCTCCTCATCCCGATCGGGGCCCGGCTGGGCATCGACCCGCTGCACCTGGGGATCATTTTCCTGGCGAACATGGAGCTCAGCTTCCTCGCGCCGCCGGTCGGGCTGAACCTGCTCCTCGCCTCCTACCGCCTCAACCGGCCGATGCCCGAGGTCATGCGGGCTGTCCTGCCGCTGCTCGGCATCCGCTTCATCGGCGTGCTGCTGATCACGTACATCCCGTGGATCTCCCTCGCGCTGCCGCAGTGGCTGCGGTGACGGCGTGAAACCATGGGACCGCGGTCATGACACCGCTGGCGCTGGTGGCGGCGCGACCGCCTCGACAATGTTGTCGTCGGCCGTGAGCCGGATGAGATGGTGCGGCGGGACGACGAGGAAGCGCGACTCGTCCCAATTTCCCGCGAGCAGGTCGTGCAGGAGCGAAGTGTCACCGTTCACCTGGTCGAAGGACCAGCCGAGGCAGTCGGCGCAATGCCGGGTGTAGGCCTGGCCCTGGGCGGTCTGGCCCACGCCGAGGTCAACGTAGGCGGCCCGGTGGTAGTTCACGAGTCCCTCCCGGTCCATTTCGACGAGGTACTCGATGGTGTCGGCGTCGAACTTGCCCGCGTAGAACGTGCGCAGATACCCGGCGCGGTCGGGGCCCGGCTGCGTGCCGGTCTTGATCCAGCCTGGGGTGTACCAGTAGGTGTCGGGATGCTCGCGGGCGTAGGCGGCGTAGCGCTCCTTGCTGCCGAGGAAGAGGGTCACGCAATCGTGCGCCCGGGCGATGACCAGCGGGCAGCGGGCGTGGCGCAGGTTTTCCACGCCGCGGCTGCACAGGCCGTAGACCAGCGCGATCGCCTCGATGTCGGGCCGCGCCTCGGCCCGGTCGATCGCCAGCTGCACCTCGCGCTGGAGCCGCGGCGGCTCCTTGTGCAGGCCCTGTGGCAGCATGATGAGTTCGCGCACGTGCGGCATGGCGCGGGCGAAGTGCCGTGTCTCGTCCTCCAGCACGTCGCAGGCGATCACGGCCAGGGCGGGCGGCGTCATCGGGTGCTGGGCTCAGGCCGGCCGGCGCGCCGGGGCTTCCCCGGGACTGGCGAAGCGTTTGACCCGCACGTCGGCGGTGATGGCGTGCGCCAGCATGCGCTCGACCTGGCACTGGCGCGAGGTGACGCGACCGACCTCCACCGACGCGGCGGGGGTCATGTGCTGGTAGGTGACGGTCTTCAGGAATTTTCCCACCCAGACGCCGCCGGTGTAGCGCGCCGCGCGGCTGGTGGGCAGGATGTGATTCGTGCCGATGGATTTGTCGCCGTACGCCACGGTCGTTTCCTCGCCGAGGAACAGCGAACCGTAGTTTTTCAACCGGTCGAAATACCAGTCCCGGTTGGCGACGTGCAGCTCGAGGTGCTCGGGCGCGTAGTCGTCGCTGAGGGCGACGGCCTCGTCCGGGCTCGCGGCGGCGTAGATCCGGCCGTTCACCGCCCAGCTCTGGGCCGCGATCTCGCGGGTCGGCAGCACGGCGAGCTGCTGCTCCACCTCCATGAGGCAGCGGCGGCCGAACGCCTCGCTCAGGCAGATGAGCGCCACTCCGCTGTTGGGGTCGTGCTCGGCCTGGCCGAGCAGGTCGCAGGCAACGAGCGCGGGGTCCGCGGTGTCGTCGGCGAGGACCATGATTTCGGTCGGCCCGGCGAGGAGGTCGATGCCGCATCGGCCGAAGAGCTGGCGCTTGGCCTCGGCGACGAACTTGTTGCCCGCGCCACAGAGGATGTCCACGGGCTCGACCACACCCATGCCGAAGGCCATGAGCGCGAGGGCGGGCACGCCGCCGACAACAAAGACCCGGTCCGCGCCGGCGGCCGCGATGGCGTTGATCGTGGCGGGAAACCAGCCGCGGCCGTCGACCGGCGGGGTGCAGGCCACGACGGTCTTCACGCCCGCCACCTTGGCGGGGATGATGCTCATCTGCGCCGAGCCGAACATCGGGTAGCGCCCGCCGGGGATGTAGCTGCCGACGGAATTCACCGGAATGTGGCGGTGCCCGAGGGTCACGCCGGGCCGGATCTCCACCTCCAGCGGCTGCATCGTCGCGAGCTGGGCCTCGGCAAAACGGCGCACGTTGTCCTGGCAGAAGCGCGTGTCCGCCACGACCTGGGGGTCCAACTGCGCGGTGGCCGCGCGGATCTCGGCCGGGGTCAGCTCAAAGTCGCGGGGCGTCCAGCGGTCGAACTTCTCGCTGTAGCGCCGGACCGCCTCGAGCCCGTTTTTTTCCAGATCCAGCAGCATTGCGGTAACCACCGCGGCGGTCTCGCCGTCGTTGGCCAGCAGCCGGTGACCACCCTCCTTGATCACTTTCATCCGGGCCATGGCAAGCGGCCGGGACTGGGACGGCAACCGCAAATCAAGGCGCCCGGCTGACCGCGAAAGGCGTTCAGACTGCCCTTTCCCGGCTGATTAGCCTCCGCCTAGATCCAGCCCGTGGCCCGCGCCAGCAGGCGGGAATAGAGCAGGAAGTTGGGCCAGGAGACATCCGGAGGGACGCCGTGGTCGCAGGAGGGAATGTAACCACCGGCGTCGATGACCGGCTGCAGTCGCGCGATTTCCCGCTCGATGACGCGGCCGCCCGCCGCCATCGCGCGCTTGTCCACGCCGCCGCGGTACGCCATCCGCGTGCCATATTTTCTGCGATAGGCCGGCAGGTCGTTGCCGGCCGCGACTTCGAGTGGGGTGTTGCTGTTGAATCCAGCCTCGATGAAGAGCGGGAGGAGCAGGCCGACGTCGCCGTCTGAGTCGACCTCGTAGACCGGCACCCCCGCGCCACGGATCTGCCCGGCCCACGCCCGCCAGCAGGGCAGCAGGAAACGCCGGGCCATCCCGGGGCCGATCATCGGCTTCTCCTTGTACGCCATGTCCTCATTCACCGTGATGAAGTCCGGCCGGTAGTGCGGCAGGATGCGCCCGAGCATGGCGGAGACGAAGAGCTGCCAGAACTCGATCATCTCCCCGACGAAGGCCGGATCGTCGAGCAGGAGCATGCACAGGTTCTCGAAGCCCAGCCACTCGCGGAGCTGCCAAAAGGGACCGGAGATGCTGATGCCGCCAACGTCCGGCCGGTCGTGGGACAGTCGGGCGGAGCGGGCGAAGTCCGCGGGCAGGCGGTGCGGGTCGCCGGGATCGTAGCGGCGGATCATTGCGGCCCAGTCGGCCCGGGATTCGACGGGACACCGGAGCCACGAGCGCGTGACAAAATCTACCGGGTTGCGGAGATAGGTGACATCGAACTCGTCGGAGATCTCGCAGATGTTGCCCTTCCAATCCTGCACGACGAGCGTGCCCCGGGCGCCAGGGTCCGGTGGTGGGCGGCGCTCGAGAATCTTTTCCTCGAACTGCGGGATCATGCGAAAGCCCGCTTCCAGGACGATGGGTTCCGCGGCCGGTTCGGGCGGCACTCCCGTCAATTCGCGCACATGGGCGGCAATGTCGGTCACGTGTGCCGGTAGTCCCTGGCGCAGCCAGGCTTCGCGCGTGGATTTTCGCCCGAAGCCAGGGACGAAGGGAACGTGATCGAGCGTCCCGAAGGTGAGCGCAGCGTTGAAGCGCTGGCGTGGTGTCATGGAGCGCACCCGGCCGGACTGTGGCATGGTGACCAGCCTAGCCGCGTCCGCGCCGCCGGGCCAAGCTCCGCACGAGTCGCGGAGGAGGTGCCGGCAATGAATAAGCCTGATGCATCCGGGTCATGAGCGGCGGCGAGCGCCGCCCGACAGAGCCGGACAACGCGGGGCGCAATCGCCGTTTTTTTCGTGGAGTGGTGCGCTGGCGGGCGCCCGGTCCACAACGAAAGCCTTAAACCCGTCCCGTCCCGCCTTAGGTTGTCGCGCGCAGGCCCACCGCCCGGGAAATGTCCCGGATGACGCCCAGTTCCCCGACCAGCCAGCACACGACGCCGAAGGTGATGAGATGCATCACCGAGCACACCAGCAGCACGGGCGTGTAGGAGACGTGCTGCACGGTCCAGCCGATGGCCTGCTGGGTGATGATGCCCGCGACCCCGCCGAACGCCCCGGCGAACCCGGTCACCGAGCCCACCACATGCCTGGGAAACACCTCGGTGGGCAGCGTCATGTTGGCCCAGGCCGCATGCGCGAACATCGCGGTGCTGATCATGGCGATCGCCACCCCGGCGCCCGGCTGCGCAATGATGGTCAGCAGGCAGTAGGGCACCGCGCAGGAGGCCGCCAGCATGACGACCTTCCGCGCGCGGTTGAGCGGCCAACCCCGCCGCATGAGGAGACCGGGCACGGCGCCGCCCGCGAGGTTGCCCAGCGCCAGCCCGACAAACGGGATCCAGCCATACCGGCCGAGGTCGGCGAGGTTGAAGCCGCGCTCCTGCTGCAGGAATTTGGGCATCCAGAAAATGAAGAAATAGGAAATGGGATCCGTCAGGACGCGGGCCATGATGCAGCCCCAGACGGCGCGCGTGGCGAACAGGCGGCGGATCGGCACGGGCGCCGCGTCCTCGCCCGCGGGGTCGCTCCCCTGCTCGATCAACGCCAGCTCCCGGGGATCCAGCCACGCCTGCTGTCGCGGCAGGCGAAAGACGACCGCCCACGCGGCGACCCAGACCAGGCCCAGGACGCCGCCGGCCACGAAGGCCGAGCGCCAGCCCCAGGCCAGGGTGACCCACGCCACCATGGGCGCCGCGAGGGAGGCGCCGATCGCGGTGCCGGAGTTGAAAATACCCACGGCCATGGCGCGCTCGCGCAACGGGAACCATTCCGTCACCGCCCGGATGCCGGCGGGAAAACTCATCGGCTCGGCCGCGCCGAGCAGGAACCGGCAGACGGAGAACTGCGCCGCCGTCCGGGCGAACGCGTGCAGCATGTTGGCGACCGACCAGCCGGAGACGAAAAAAATGAAGGCGTAGCGGGTGCCCAGCACGTCCACCAGCCGCCCGTAGACCGCATACATCACCGTGTAGCTGACCAGGAAGGCCGAGGTGATGTTGGCATACTGCATCGTCGTGAGGCCCAGCTCGTCCTGGATCGTCTGGGCGAGCACCGAGAGCGTCTGCCGGTCCAGGTAGTTCAGGGCCGAGGCCAGGCAGAGCAGGCCCACGATATACCAGCGGAGTCCGGAAATTTTTCCCTTCATGGGGTCGGGTGAGCCAGTGTTTGACGGCGGACCCTCAAGCCGGGCGGACTCGGCGCCGCGTGGAAAAACTCATGGGCGGAGACTGGGCCCGACCGGACGCAGGGCAATACCAGAGCCGCGGGCTTCGTGGCTGATCCCGGCGCAACGGCGGAGACGGACCGGTCGGGTTTTAAGCCTTTCCGCGGGCAAGTCCGCCCGCGTACGCTCGGCGGACGGCGCCGGACCAACATCGGACCCCGCGTCGCCACTCTCATGACCAAACCCGCCTGCCCTGCCTGTACCTTGGAAGACGTCCTCAGCCATGCCGACCGCTGGGAGTGCGCCACGTGCGGCCATGAGTGGGCCAAGGATGCGGCGCCGGAGGCCGCCCGGGCCGTCAAGGACGCCCACGGCAATCCGCTGGCGGACGGCGACACGGTGGTGCTGATCCAGGACCTGAAGTTGCGCGGCGGATCGGGCGTGCTGAAGGGCGGCACCAAGGTCAAAAACATCCGCCTCGTCGCCGGCGACCACGAGATCGACTGCAAGATCGATGGCAGCCCGATGGCGCTCAAGGCCTGCTTTGTGAAAAAGGGCTGAAACAGGCGGCGACCGATTTGATGTGGGCCGCTGCGGCCCTGGGCGGGCGTGCCGGGCTGCGAAATTATTTGACCGGAGGGATGATATTGCTCCCGCTCGGAGCGTTATCCCCACCCCTCGAGCCATGCCCCAGACACGAATGTATCCGCTCCACTCCACCCTTGGTTTTGCCCGCCTGGGCGGGACTTTCCTGCGGGGCCTGGGCGCTGTCCTCGCACTGACCGCCGCCTTGGCTGGCTGGGCGCAGATCGTGGTGCCCAACATCAGCGGGACAAACGTGGGGCTCTATGACCTGAGCGGCAACGCCATCAACTCTTCGCTGGTCTCGGGCTTTTCCCAGCCTTTCGCCACGGCGGCGGCGGCCAACGGGCATTTCTACGTTCTCGATGAGACTGCCGGGACCGTCGGGGAATACACGACGGCCGGTCTCGTGGTAAACGCCTCGCTCATTACCGGCTTGTCCGTGCCCACGGCTATTGCGGTGGCCAGCAAGGGGAATATCTACGTCGCCAACAATGCCGGCACGGTGGGCGAGTACACGGCGGCGGGCGCGGTGGTCAATTCCACGCTGTTTACGGCGCCCTCCTTGCCCCGCGGCATGGTATTCGACAGCGGCGGCAATCTCTACATCACCAGCTACGGAACCGGCGACGTGGGCAAATACACGGCGGCGGGCGCCACGCTCAACGCCTCGCTTATCAACATCGCGGGCGGCACCTACGGCCTGGCGATCGATGGCAGCGACAATCTCTACGTGGTCGCCCCCAATACCCGGATCGTCGGCAAATACTCCAACACCGGCGCCGTGATCAACGCCTCGCTGGTGAACACCGGCGGGTTCACGCCTTTTTTCGCCGGGGTTGACCTGAGCGGCAACGTCTACCTGAGCCTGAACGGGTCCAACGTCATTGCGGAGTACGATTCGTTCGGCGCCCTCGTGAACGGCTCGTTCATCACGGGCCTGAACAATCCCGGTTCATTCTCGTTCATCGCCGTGCCGGAGCCTTCCGTGTGGGCCCTGCTGCTCAGCGGCACCGGGCTGCTCAGCCTGGTGGGTGTCATCCGCCGCCGGCGCTAGCCGGCCGTCAGGCCCGCCGGCACCCTCACGCCTTGCGCCGCAGCACGCGCATCCGCTCCCGGCCCTCGCGGCCCTGGAAAGCCACGTCCGGCACGTAATCGGCGACGATTTCATAGCCGTCGGCAAACAGCGCGGTCAGGTCGGGCACGCGGAAAGGAAACGGCGGCCCCTCCTCGCCCGGATCGAGGTCCGGGTTGATGTACCACACCCCGACCAGCAGGCCCCCCGGCCGCAGCGTCAGGTCAATGCCGCGCCGGTAGGCAGGCCGCAGCCGCGGAGGCAGCCCGCTCATGCAGGTGTGCTCCAGCACCACGTCGAAGGCGCCGCGCATCGCCGCCGGCGGATCGAACAAATCCCCGACCACGAAGCGCTCCGCGATTTTCGGATAGAGCGCGCGCGCCTCCGCGATCCCGGTCGGCGCGATGTCCAGGCCCGTCGCGTCCAGCCCGTGTTCCACCGCCAGCGCGACCTCATGCCCGTGGCCGCAGCCCGGCACGAGGGCGCGTCCGCGCACCGGATGGCGCCCCAGATACTGTCGCATCGGCAGCGAGGGCTCGCCCTTGTTCCAGAATACCTCGCGCCGGCGGTATTTTTCCTCCCAGTCCATGGGTTGTTTCGTTGGTGGTTGGTCTGGGGCAAAAAATGAGGCACGGGCGCCGGTCAATCCGGCGCACGGTGCCACCCTGCAGTCCCGACGGAGAGCCGATGCCCGGTGTCAGTCCTTAAAACCGAGCTTCTTCCACAGCAACATGCCGGGGCAGATGCCGGTGAGGCCCGCGAACAGCAGTGCCGCCACGGGGACATACAGGAACCAGTGGACGTTCTTGAAGCCGGTCAGGTAGATTCCGACCGCGATGACCACGGCGGTGGTGAAGAAGAACATGCGTTGTGCGCTCATGGGGTAGTATTGTTTTGGGGTTTCAGGGGTTTTGCGGACTCATGTCCACCGTGAAAGCACAGGACAGGTGAGCAGTGGGACGCCAGTCAAAACCGGCGCGGGGCGAAGACAGAAGTGAACATACTACGACCTTCCCAGCCCGGAAGAACCGCTGCTGGCAGCTGCCGGGAAGGCCCCAAGAGAACCCGTCCTGACCGCGGGCTGCAGGGCAAGTCTTCGATCTGGGCGTTGGCTCAGCAGCCAAGGTTTTCGGGCGGAGCGGGCTCGGGCTTCCGGGGGCGGACACGGCGCTCGCGCGCGGGATCGATCTCCTCCTGCTCCGGCGCGGGGATGCGGGTGAATGCGATGCGCATCGGGGCGTTGGCCGTCACGCCAAAGGCCCCGCCGAAATACACCGAGCCGTGGCCGAAGGTCTGGTTGAGCTGGTCCACGGCGTGGTGCAGCCGCTCGCGCGCCTCCTCCCGCTCCGGCTCGAAGAGGCTCGACGTGTGGCCGCTCATGGCCAGCAGGCGGTTCAGCACCAGCCCGACCTGGAACGGCGTCTTCCGGCCGAGCGCCGTGGGCCGGCGCGCCCAGACCTGATTGAGGGCGCGCGTGAGCGCGAGCGTGTCCTGCGTCTCGGTGAATCTGATTTCGTCGCTCCACCGGGCGCCGTCGCGGTAGCCGACGAAGACTGCCAGCTCCCCCGCGTAATGCCCGATGCCGCGCAGCCGCATCGCCGCCTTCTGCAGGAGCCGGTGCAGCACGGCGAAGGACTTGGCCTCGGTGCGCAGGGCGGGCGGCAGCACGTGCGAGTGGCCGACGCTCTTGTGCTTGTCCACCTCCAGCGGGATGCGGTCGCCGCGGATGCGCGCGTGCATGCGCTCGCCCTCGACCCCGCCCCACACGCCGCGCAGCTGGCCTTTGGTGGCGGCGTAGAGCTTCGCGACGGTGTCGATGCCGTGCGACCGCAAGCGGGCGTCCATGTGTTCGCCGATGCCGAGGAAATCCTGCAGTTCCAGCCCGAGGAGCTTCTGCGGGAGGTCGGTCTCCTCAAGGACGACGAGCCCGTCGGGCTTCTGCAGATCGGTGGCCATCTTCGCCAGGAGCCAGTTGGGCGCGATGCCGATGGAGCTGGTGAGGGCCGGGCCGATGGCGCGGGCGACGCCGGCCTTGATGCGGCGGGCGACGCCGAGGGCCGCCTCGCGCGGGGCGTAGGTGGCGGTGAGGTCGCACTCCACCTCGTCGATGGACTTGATCTCCGTCACGTGGATGCACGTCTCGATGACATCCAGCAGCCGGCGGTGATAGCGCACGTAGAGCTCGGGGTGCGCCTCGACGAGCGTGAGCCCGGGGCAGCGCGAGCGCGCCTCGGCGATGCCCATGCCGGTTTTCACGCCCAGGGCCTTGGCGGGATAACTGACGGCGATGCAGCAGGTCGTCTCGGCCAGGACCGGCACCACGGCCAGTGCGCGGCCGCGCAGCGCCGGGTGCTCCTGCTGCTCGCAGGAGGCGAAGTAGGAATTGAAGTCGACGGCGAGGGTCCGGAGCGGCACGGCGCGCAATTTCCGCCCCGGCTTTCGCCGCGTCAAAAGAGGAAGCGCCAACGGCCGCGGGTATTAGTTGCGGGCGGGTTCGCGCAGTCAGATTCGTCATGCCGCGCGCTTCTCCCCACCCTGCTGGCTGCCCAAGCCGGTTTCGCGCCGGCGAAATAAGAAACGCAAATGTTGGGTGCGCAGGCCTCGCGGCCGGATCAGCGCAGCACGCCGCGCCGGCACATGAACCGGGCGTAAAGCCACAGCAGCAACCCGACCACGAAGATCGCGACGCTGAAAACCAACGCCCCCACTCCACCCATCACCTGCAACCCGTTCGCGAGGAGAAAATTGTGGATCGTGGTGAGCACCATGCCGAGGAACGACACGAGCAGGACCGGCACCGCCAGCCGTCGGCGCAACAACAGCAGCAACGAGCCCAGCATGCCGCCCCACGTGGCAATACCCCACGCCGCCACCACCCAGAGCGGAAAGCCGTAAAAAAAGTCCAGCTGCGTCTGCGTGAAGCCTTTCAGATAGGCCGCGTTCCGCGTTTCGGTCATCACGAAGTCCAGCGCGCCCACGGCATTCCAGAGCAGGGAAACCACGCCGATCGCCCACAGGTGGGCGGGCGTCCGGGGTGCGGGGGTGGTCGCATTGTCCATGCTATGAGCGAAAAAATTTCCGCCCGGTAGTCAATCTGAACCGGGCAGCCGGACACCTCACGGCGCGGGCGCCGGCCGTGCCGGAGCGGCCGGACCCGGCCGGTAGTCGCGCAGGTAATGCTTCATCCCAAATTGCAGCACGGACATGCCGTACTGGCGCGCTTCCGCCACGGCCCGGTCGGTCGTCCAGCCGTCGTGCTGCATCCGGTAACAGGCCACGATCGTGCCCGTGCGGTCCGCGCCATGTTCGCAGTGCAAAAACACCGGCTGGGGCGATGACTCGATCAGCGCCAGCACCTGCGCAACCTGGGCATCGGTCGGTGAGCCCAGCCCGGGCAAGGGGACATTGACATAGGCGATCCCGTGGCGGCGCGCGGCGTCGGGTTCACCCGGCCAGGCATCGGCCGCCTGGCGAAGATTGATGATCGTCGCCACGCCGAGCCCCTGCAGATTGGCGATCCCGGCCTCGTCGGGTTGTGCACCGCGAAGCAGCGTGCCGCTCACCCGGCCAAAATTGGCAATGCCATGGGCGGGCGCCACGCCGCGCTGCGTGCCGGCGCAACCGTCAACCATGAACGCCAAAACCATGGCGCTCATGACCGCCCACAGCCGCACGGATCCGAGGTGACGCATAGGTGGAGCCTAGCGTGGGTCCTGCCGACCGGAATGCGAGGGCGCAATCCGCGGCATGGTGCAGGCCCGTAGGGCAAGACCCCATTGGGTCCGCGGACGCTTGGGCTTATTCTCCGCAGCGACGACGTTCGTCAATTCCACCAACACCAACCAAGAAATATTCATGAAACCGAGCACCCAGGACAAAGTCGAAGGCACCGCCAAGGAAATCGCCGGCAACATCAAGGAAGCCTCAGGCAGAATGGTCAGAAATCCCCGCCTGGAATCCGACGGCAAAACCGAAAAGATCGAGGGCAAGGTCCAGAAGAAGGTCGGCGAGATCGAAAAAGTACTGGGCTGCTGACCGCTGCCGGCCAGGGCCGGGAAGGTAGTCGCGGTGCACGCCGGATGCTGCGATTCGGACCCTTGGCCGTTCCTTGACTACGGCTCCGATTCTAGAATTCTGCGCGCCATGTGGTCGCGCGCCCAAACGATTCCAGCCCTCCGCACGATTCGGCGGCACATGCTTGCGGCGCTGCTGGTGGCGCTTGCGGGCCGGATGACGGCGCAGGAGCCGGAGATTGCCATTGGCCGGGAGCTGGCTCTCCCGGTGGCGGATGGCGCCCGGGTCGTGATCCGCGGCTTCGAGAGTTACGCCTATACCGAATTGTTTTTCAGCGCGGCCCCCCGGACCGACCAGATCAGCCCGGGGTACATCCGGCCCAGCGACGGCGTGAAGCTGAAGCACGAATCCACCTACGACGCCGTCCTGGCCTGCGTGGACGAGACGCCCACCCGCAAGTCGGTTTTCACCGTGAAGGTGCTGCCCCGCCCCACCGACTTTCCCGCCGCGGTGGCCGGCGCGCTGGGACCGAACTTCCAGCTCATCATGCTCCTGGCGCCCAACGGGAATTTCGTGTCCCTGAACCTCGGCAGCGGGCTGGCCGCCGTGCTGGTGGCCCAGCCCCAGGCCAAGCCCACCTTCGACACCTCCGCGGTCTTCGCCCTGCGGCCCGGCGATCCCCTGCGGCTCATCTACCTGACGATCTACCAGAACTTCCTCAAGCACAGCATCTCGCCCGACCTTTCCCCCTACGACTGCATCTTCAGCCGGACGCAGAATAACCGCGCAGTCTACCTGCATGCCCGGATCGCCGACCTCTTTGCCAGCCCACCCGCCGGCGGAAAGATCGCGTTTTACCCGGTGCGCGATCCCGACCCCAGCCAACCGGCGAAGGCGGACAACCCCACACCTGCGAACTAGCGCTGGCGGAAAAGCCTATTTCGCCGGGGCTCGTTTGCCGGGAGCCTTTCGCGCTTGGCACGGGCGCGGACGCGCCGGAGAGTCCCGTCATGAACTACCGGACCAAGGCGCAGTATTTTATCCAGGGCATCACGCAGGGTTTCGTCGACGCCCCGGAGGTGATCGCCTGGGCCGATGAAGTGATCGTCGCGGCGCCGAAGGCCGAGGACTGGATGATCGAGATCTCCACCTGCGGGCCCGGCGACCGTCTCGTTATCCTGAGCCACCTCAACACCGTGAAAGGCGAGGCGGACCCCGTCGAACTGGCCGCCCTGCTCAAGGCCAAGGGCGTCGCCTAGGCCACCTGTTTTCCCCGGCTCGCCCTCCTCGTGATCGCCGCCCACTCCAGTCGCGCCGGTGAAGCCGCCCCAACGGGCAAAGCGGATCCTGGGCGGTCGCCAGTGCTGCAGGTGGTGCAGGAGTTCTTCGATGCGCTGCAAGCCAAGGATGCCAGCCGGCTGCGCGCCATCTTCCAGCCGGGGGCGCAACTCACTTCCGGTCGGCCCACGCCCGAGGGCTATGCGCTGCGGCAACTACCGGTGGAGACCGACGCCGCGCGCTATGCGGAGAGCCCGGACGCCTATCTCGAGCGGATGTGGGCGCCAACCGTACAGATCGAGGGCCGCATCGCCGTCGTGTGGACCCGCTATGATTTTCACCTGAACGGAAAATTTTCCCACAACGGCACCGACTGCTTCACGCTGCTCAAGACCGACCGGGGCTGGAAAATCGTCAGCGCCGCCTACTCCGTCGAGCCAGGCCCGCAGACCGAGAACCCTGCCGGTCCGCCGCACTGAGGGTAGCCGGTCGGCCCGGTGCCCACCGCATCCTGCCATGAAAAAAATCACCCGCCGGAATGCGCTCAAGACGATGGCGGCCCTCGCCGCCGGGGCCAGTCTCCCGCGCCACCTGACCGCCGCACCGGCGGAGGCCCGCGACGACCGGCGCATCCCGCTGGTTCACATCACCGACCTTTACCACCCGCCGCAGGATCCGGACGACCACCTCGACCTGGCGACCATCGTCGCACTGCCGGAATACGACCTGCGCGGCGTCGTGCTCGACGTGACGAAAAAGTTCCTGGTGCCCAAGCCGGAAGGCTGGGACATCGCGCGCGATCCCGGCTACGTGCCGGTGGCGCAGCTCGCCCACCTGACCGGTCGTGCTATCCCGGCCGCGATGGGACCGATCGCGCCGCTGGCGCATCCCGGCGATGCGGCGCTGGATCGGCCGCAGGCCGAGCAGGCCGGCATCGGTTTGCTGCTGGACGTGCTGGAGCGGAGCGACCGCCCCGTGGCGGTTTCGGTCGTGGGCTCGGTCCGCGTGCTGGCGGCGGCATTCAACCGCGCACCGGCGCTGCTGCGGGCCAAGGTCCGCGCCGTGCTGCTCAACGCCGGCGCCACCGGCGGCACCAAGCGCGAGTGGAACGTCGGACTCGATCCCGCCGCCTACCTCGCGCTGTGGCGGTCAGGCCTGCCCATCGACTGGTACCCGTGCGCGACGAATCGCAGCGCCTTCGAGCAGGCGCCTGAGCGCGGCACGTATTGGAAGGCCGGGCAGGCGGAGCTGTTGCGCGATCTACCTGCAGGTTTGCGGGCCTGGTTCTGCTATGCTTTCACGGGCACGCAGCGGGGCGACATTATCCACGCGCTGGCGGAGTCCGGCCGGGGGGCCGAGTGGGAGCAGGTGCTGGCGGGCGACCGCAACATGTGGTCCACCGCCTCGCTGGTGATGGGCGCGGGCCGCGTGCTGGCGCGGACAGCGCAGGGCTGGCGCTTCGTGCCGGCGGCCTCTGCGGCGGGCCTGGAGTTGTGGCCCTTCCGCTTCGATCCGATCCGCGCAACGGTGGACGACGACGCGCGCGTCACCTGGCAGCCGTCTGCCGAGGCCTCCCCGCTTCGGCTGTTTGGCCGGAAACCGGGTACGGGTTACGGCCTTGCCATGGCGGAGGCGCTCAACGCCCTGCTGCGCGCGATGCCGCTGGGGACCAAATCCTAGGCGCCGGCGGGCCGCGCGGAATCAACCGGGCACCGTGATGACAATCTTCCCGCGGGCGCGGCCGGTTTCCAGGTACCGGATCGCATCCGGGGCCTCGCGCAAGGGGTAGCTCCGGTCGATGACCGGGATGATTTTGCCTGTCTGGAGCAGCTCCTGCAGGACGACCAGGTCGGGGCCGGACAATCTTGCCAGCAGCGGCCGCAGGCTCTGGCTCATGAAGAGCGCCGCTATGCCCGACCCGATCATCCCCGGCAGGGGCTCGAGCCAGCCCCCGCTGTCCGGCGCCCCGACGGGCACGAGCACGCCCTTGGCTGTGAGTGCCCGCCTGAGCCCGGCCAGCGAATGATTCCCGATCATGTCGAGGATCAGGTCAAAGCGCGGCCCACCCTGCGTGAAATCCTCCCGCGTGTAATCCACGACGTGGTGGGCGCCGATCGACCGGACCAGGTCCGCATTCCGCGTGCTGCACACGCCGGTCACCTCCGCCCCGAGCCAACGGGCGAGCTGCACGGCGAACGTCCCCACCCCACCCGCCGCGCCGTTGATCAGCACCCGCTGGCCGGGCTGGACGCGGCCCTTGTCACGCAGCCCCTGCAGGGCGCTGATCGCTGCCACGGTCACGGCTGCTGCCTGCTCGAACGTCACGTTGGCCGGCTTCGGCGCCAGGCTCCGCTCGGCGGCGCACGCATACTCGGCCAGGGCCCCGCGGCACATGCCGAACACCGCGTCGCCCGGTCGGAACCGCGTCACGTTTTTCCCCACCGCCTCCACCTCGCCAGCCAGGTCGACCCCGAGGCCGGGGTTTTTCGGCCGGCGCCAGCCGATTATGAGGCGCAGGAGGTGCGGTGTGCCGCGCAGGAAGTGCCAGTCGAGGGGATTGATGGCGGCCGCGCGGATTTTGACCAGGACCTGGTCGTCCTTGGGGACGGGCCGGGCCGCGTCCGTGAAGCGCAGCACGTCCGGGGATCCGTACTCAGTGTAGATGATCGCCTTCATGACTCGCTGGGCGCACCCGCCGGCGGTGGCTAAAGCTCGTAGCCCTGTCCGCGCAGGAGGGTGCGCAGCCAAAAATAATAGGCGATGGTGCCAATCACCACGAGCAGGAACACGGCGATGAAGATCAGCTTACGCCACTGGATGGGCAATTGGCCGTGCATTCCCGGGACCGGCACGGGCGCAGGGCCGATCGGCAGCAGCATGAGGATCCCCAGCAGCGCGAATACCGCGGAGACCCCCAGTCCCTTCAAGCTCAGCGTGACCTTCGGCTCGTGGTTGAACCCGTCGCGCCACGGCAGGTAGCCAAACACATAAATCCCCGCGGCGCCCGCCAGCAGAAACACCAGACCCCAAATCAAGGTGTTGCGAGTCGCGTTGGCGGCCATGCTGCCTTGAGGTTGGCGCGTGCCGGTATTTTGTCCATGTCAGAACATCTGGCTCGGTCGACTTGAGAGGGTGCGTGCGAAGCTGGCTGGCCGCACTGCGCGGTGGATTCGGACCGTCCCGTTTGATTGCCAAACCCGTTTCCCTGCGACAGGAATCACACCTTGGAGCCCAAACGAGGAGAATCTGCGATGATCACCAAAACCATCCATGCCCGCCAGGCTGGCGCCCGGCTGGACAGCAACGTGAACACCGGCGGCGGCACGGACGACACGGCCGCGCTGCAGCAGGTCCTCGACTTGGCCGCAGCGGACGGCGGCGTCCATCTGGTCCTCGACGGCGCGGCGCTGATCACGTCCCTCCGCATCCACTCCAACACCACGATCGAGTGCCGGAACCCGGAGTGCGGTTTCTTCCAGGCCGCGCACTCCGACTGCGCGCTGCTGATCAACGCCCACCCTTCCGCCGGGGAGATCGTGGACCGCAACATCACGCTGCTCGGCGGCACCTACAACCAGAACTGCCGGCACCAGGCGCACCATGTGCCCCCGGAGGTGCATTACTCGAAGGCCGAGCGCCTGGTCGTCGCGATTTCCTTCTTTGGCGTCGAGAACCTGCTGGTGCGCGACGTGACGGTGCGCGACCAGCGCACCTTCGCCTTCCTGATCACGAACTGGCGGAAAGTGACGATGGAGAACATCCGGCTGGAGCTGCCGGGCTTCATCCACAGCGGCAACCAGGACGGCATCCACCTCCAGGGACCGGGCCGGTTCCTCGTGCTGCGGAACATCCAGGGCCGCACCGGCGACGACTTCATCGCGCTTAATGGCGACGAGGAGACCAACGGGGAGCAAAGCTGGGCCCACCCCTGCGCCACGGTCGGGCCAATCACGGACGTGCTGATCGACACGGTGATGGTGGACGACGCCGCGCAGGTCGTCCGCATTCTCTCGCGCGAACACCTGCACGACCGCATCACCATCCGCAACGTCAGCGGCAACTACCGCAGCTTCGGTTTCTACCTCAGCGCCTGGGACTACAAGCGCCGGGGCCTGCAGGGGGATTTCGGCTCGATTGTCTTTGAAAACATCGACCTGCGGCAGACCAAGGCGGACTACACCTACACCGCGCCGTTCCTCTTCCGCATCGCCGGCCGGCACCGGAGCCTGATCCTGCGGAACATCTCCTATCACGACCCGGTGGATGACCGCTACCTCGTCCACCTCGAGGGCCGGACGGACATCCCGGACCTCGGCGACACCCCCGCCGACGTCGAGTCGCTGGTGATCGATGGCCTGCACCTCCAGGATGCCGGCGCTGCCGCCCAGACCCGCCCGTACATCCGGGCCAGCGGTCACGTGCGGCGACTGGTAGTGAAGAACAGCGAGATCTACTGCGCCCGGGGCAAGTCGGCCGTGTTGCTCGCGACCGAGGGGGATCTGGCGCGCATCGATCACCTGGTGATTTCCAACCTCTGCACGGAGAACCTCGCACAGCTGACCTCCGACCCGGGCGGAAAAATCGCGCACCTCGAGACCAGCAACGTGGTGAGCACGGATTCACGCTAGCCAGCCAGCGCGCATCCGGTCCGCACCGCGGCTCCCTTTCCCACCGAAATCCCATGAGAACGATCGCCCGACTCTGCGTTGCATTCGCGGTGCTGGCCGCCTGGGCCGGCGCCCAGGAGAGCGCCTTCAATGGCAAATGGAAGCTGATCAAGGCCCAGAGCTCGGACCTGGACTACTTTCAGCAGGCCACGGTGGAGTTCGCCGTCGGCCCGGGCGAGGTCACGATCTCGACCTGGCGGGGGCCGCGGCGGCCTTTCCAGGAGAAGCTGACCGTGAAAACCGACGGCCAGCCGCAGCCGGTTGGAATCACCGATGGCTCCTTCGCGGATGACCTGTTCATGGCCGTGCGGCTGCCCGCTGGCGGGCAGAAGCAGGTGACGGCCCGGTGGGAGGGTCCGGAAGTGCTCCGTCTCACCGAGAGTTTTGCCGCCGCCACCTCGCAGGGCACCACCAATCTGTGCGTCACGCGCGTCTTCGAGCTGTCCGCCCACCGGGATCTCCTCACCTGCCGCGTGACTCGCAACACCCGCCAGACCGGCCCGGAAATCAGCTACGTCTACAAGCGCGAAAACGCCGACAACGCGTACGCCATGAAGCTCGCGGACGACTGGAACATCAATTCTCGGCTGCCCGAGCAGGCCTGCCTGATCTCGCTCCAGGGGATCGTGAACCAGAAGGCGCCGCTGCTGTATTTCACCTTCGGGCCCAAGTACCCCTTCAACTATACGGAGGAACTGCTCCGCTACCTGGAAACCGAAAAACATTTCACCTTCCGCCAACTGGTCACGCTGGATGAGGCGCTCACGGTCTTCTCCGACCAGGTGAAGGGCTACATCGTCTGGGACAAAAATGTCCGCACGTCCCTGATTGTGTCCTACACGCTCGCGGGCCTGGAGCAGGGCATCGTCATCACGGAGGACCAGATCCCCCTCGCGCGCCTGCACGGCCTGAAGGAAATTGACGACTTCCGCGGCCGGTTCGCCGGCAAGTCGGACTACGAGATCTACACCTGGGCCAAGGAGAAATACTGGAGCCGCTGCTCCCGGGACGTCATCGGCTGGCTCGGCGGCGAGCACGGGCCGGTGCTCATGCCGGCCGCGGCGGACTACGGCATGATGAAGCGGGCGTTTTTCTCCGACCTGTCCGCCCGCGCCAGCGACACGCAGGAATATGGCCTGACCCGCAGCCTGCTGCAGGAAATGAAACCCCTCGGCCAGGTCTGGGGCTGGCACTCCTACAAGAAGGACACTGAGGAGGAGATGATCACCCTGACCTCCTCCTACGCGCTGACGTCGGACGGCCTCAACACGATGCCGAACACGAGCTTCCTGGTCGGGGTCCCGGTGACCCCGGGGTTCCAGTTCAAGAACCACCACAACGTGACCGCCCGCAAAACGTACCCGCCCCAGAAGAAAGTCTACGTGGCGCTCGTGCAGACCGACGGGTTGGGCATCGGCGCCTGGGTCCGGCCGGGCCGCGGCTCGATTCCCTACGCCTGGGAGGTGTCGATGAAGTTTCTCCAGCTTTCCCCGGCCATGCTCGAGTTCTACTATGCGCAGGCGAGCCCGAATGACTACTTCATCGCGGCCCTCTCCGGCTCATCCTACATGTATCCGCGGGCGTTTCCCCCGGAGTGGCGGCCGAAGGAAATCGAGCTGGCCCGGGGCCTGATGGCGAAGCTGGACCTGCGGGTGTTCGAGATCATGGACTACGCTGGCGACAAGACCGAGGCGGGGGAAAACAACCTGCCGCGGGCAGTGGTGGACGACTATTTCCGGGGCATGCCGGACGCGCTCGGCTTCCTGAACGGGTATTACGCGGCCAACACCTACGCGGTCCGGGACCATCGGGCGTTGCTCTCGTATGACTATTACCTCTCGGCGGCCAAGCCCGAGGCGGCGGCGGCGGCCGACCTCACGGAACTGGCGGAAATCAATCCCGCCCGCCCCTACTTTCTCCTCGTCCACGTGCGGGAGAACAGCGACGTGGCCCGGGTGAAGCGGATCTGCGACCGGCTCGGCCCGGATTTCGAAATCGTGCCGCTGGATCTCTTCCTGACCATGGCCGGGTCGAATCCCACGTTCCAGGAGCGGTGCCTGCCGTGAGGGTGATCGCGTAGCTTCGGGCACATTCACCACAGCGTTTTCCAACGATTCTCCGCCCCGCCGCCTGATGATCTCCCCTCCCCATCCCCGCGGGCGCGAAGGTCTCCTGTTCCTCGGCGTGGCAATCGCCTTCGGCCTGCTGGTCTGGGCCATCCTGCCGGCGTGGCCAATCGCGATGAACGATGATTTCGGCTACCTGCGCTCGGTCATCGAAACCATCCGGCACGGACGGCCCTGGACCGACGACTTCCTGGAGCCATGGTCGCTGTCGCTGGTCGCCGTATCGGCGGCCATCTTCAAGGCCACCGGGAGCATGTATTGGGCGACCATCGCGCTGCAGACGGTGCTGAGTGCGGTTTCCTGCTGGCTGGCGTGCCGGATCGCGCGGGATCGCGGCTTCGGCCCATTCGCGAGTGCCGGCATCGCCCTGATCCTGCTCACGTTCCCCACCGTCATCTGGAAACAGGTCGAGTACACGGCGATGGTGGTCTACCTCCCCTGCCTCCTCGCCGCGCTATGGTGCGCCGGCCGGGAACGCTGGGCGGGCTTCTTTCTCGCGTGGGCGGTCGCGGTTGCCAGCCGCCAGGGCGCGGTGGCCTGGCTGGCCCTTCCCGTGCTGGCCGGAGCGGCGGCTGCCCTGCGCGAGAAAACGATCGCCCGGCTGAGAGTTCCGGCGTTGCTGGTGATCGCGGCGGCAGTCTGGTTTCTCCTGCTCCGCACCTTCGCCAACGAAACCCATGCGCAACGGTATCTCACCAGCCAACTGCTCGCCCGGCTGAGCCTCCCGACTGTCTGGATGAACTTGAAGATCGGACTCTGGGTGCTGGCGGTGGCGACGGGATGCGCCGCGCTGTTGCTGCGCTTGCTGCGACCCCAGCCCGGCGAACCGCGGCCAGGGACAGTATACCGGGTCGCCACTGCCGCGGTCGCGCTCGGGCTGCTGGCGACACTGCCGCTCGTCGCCAACTCGATCCTCCTGTCCTTCGAACATCCGTTTTTTGAAAATGTCTGGGCAGTGTCCTATCTGCGGAGCCTCGTGGTCGCGGCCGCCGTTGGCTGGCTGCTCGCCCCTCCCTCGTTCCGCGTGGCGTTTCTGGGCGCGGCCTTGGCGGCCCTGCTGCTGACGAGCCTGCGCGCGGAGCTGTGGGACTATTACCTGGTGGATGCGGCGCTCTTGGCGTTCTTCGCGGTCAGGTCGCGGTCGGCCGGTACGGCTGCGGAAATCCCCCGTCCCGTCCGGTTGCGCTGGCTGGGGCCAGCTCTGGGCGGAGCCCTGGTGCTGGGGATCATCGTGCTGCAGGTTCGTGCGACCGGACCGCTCAGACAAACAGTAGACCAGCGGACTGCCGCCTGCTCGGTGCTGGAAAAAGCGATGCGGGCGGGCTGGATGCAGCCGACCGAGCTACCCGATGTGCCCTTCGGCTTTGCCGGGTGGCACCTGCTGCCGCATTACCTGGCCCACGAGGGCAAGACCTCGACGGATCTTGGCGGGTTCGGCATCTACGTGGCAAAGGATGTGGTCAGCATCATGATCCAGGACCTCAACCGCAGCGAATTGCGCGCGCAGAGGAAGATGAAACTGCCGCTGGATCCCGCCCACCCGTTTTCCGAGATTCATCCCCGGGGCTGGTTCCGCTGGGCGCGCTACACCCTGGACCGCCCCGCGGGGAGCAGGCCCGCCGATGTGCCGCTCGATCCCAACGCCTACCGGTACGAGCGGTTTCCGCTGAATGACGCCGAGTGGCGCGAACTCGCACGCTCGGCCAGCGCCAATTCCAGTCCGCGTTGAACAGCCGGCAACTCCGGCCTACGCCGCCGGCAACATGGGATAATCCACATAGCCGCGCGCACCCGGGCTGTAGAACGTAGCTGGGTCGGGCTCAACGAGGGCCGCGCCGGCGCGCACCCGGGCCACGAGATCCGGGTTGCTCACGTAGTGATGCCCGAAGGCGACCGCGGCCAGCGTGCCCGCCGTGACCGCCTCCGCGGCCTCGGCCGGCGTGTAGCCCATGTTGCCGACCAGCGCGCCCTTGAAGGCGGCGCGGGCCGGTGTGACGACATCACCCTTTTGCACTCCAAAGAAGTCGGCGCGCATCAGGTCGAGGTACGCGATGCCACGCTGGTTGAGTTGCGTGGCGACATGCGTCGTCAGCGCCACCGGGTCGCTGTCCTTCATCTCGTTGAAACTGTTCAGCGGGGAGATGCGCACGCCCACGCGACCCGCCCCCCAGACACCGATGGCGGCGTCCACCACCTCGAGCAGCAGGCGGGCGCGATTCGCGAGCGGGCCGCCGTAGGGACCGCTGCGCTGGTTGCTGCCGTCCCGCAGGAACTCGTCCAGCAGGTAGCCATTCGCGCCGTGGACCTCCACCCCGTCGAAGCCCGCCGCCTGCGCGTTTTGCGCCGCACGGCGGAAGCCGGCCACGATGCCGGGCAGTTCGTCGTCGCGGAGCGCGCGTGGCGTCTCGTACGGCTTCTTGCCCTCGGGCGTATGCGTCTCGTCATTGGTGATCCGCAGCGCGCTCGGCGCCACGGGCTGGGCCCCGTGGTTCAGCAAGGAGTGGCAGGCGCGGCCGCCGTGCCAAATCTGGAGGACGATCCGGCCGCCCTGGGCATGCACGGCCGCCGTCACCTTCCGCCAGGCCGACACCTGCGCGTCGGAATAGATGCCCGGCTCGCGCCCGCCGAAGGCGGAATTGCCCTCGATCGCCATTGTGGCCTCGGAAATGATGAGCCCGGCGCTGGCGCGCTGGGCATAGTACTCGGCCATGATGTCGGTCGGAACATGGTCTGCGTCCGCGCGGCAGCGCGTGAGCGCCGCCATGATGATGCGGTTCGGCAGGGTCAGTGAACCCAGGGTGACGGGAGTGAACAGGGAGGCGTGGTGCATGAGTGGTTTGGAGCGGCAAAGGGAGAATGGAAGCGGCAGATGGCAAGTGCGTACCGCCGATTGCCAACGGCCGTGGAGCGGCTCAGGGGACCGGATAAGGCGGGTCGGGCCGGCCGAGTCCGCTCAGCAGGCTGGGCGGAATGTGCCCGGCATCCCCCACGGCGAGCACCTTGAACACACCCTGCGGCGACACCTGGATGATCGTCAGGCTGCAATGCGCGACCGACAGCCCGAGCCAGCCCTGCGGGTCCACGCCCAGCGCCTTCATCACCAAGTAGCGGATGACGTTGCCGTGGCAGACGAGGATGTCGTGCCGGTCGGAGCCGCGGGCCGGGACAAAATATTTCGCGAAGGCCTGATTGAGCTGCGCCTCGGCGGCATCGAGCTCCGCGGGGGTCTTGCCCTTCGTGACCTCGGTGCGGTGGGTGCGCGGGAGGCATTCCCGCAGGTCGGGCGTGGCCACGGGTTTGAGTTGGGGAAACGCTTCGCCGATAATCTCCGCCGTCTGCCGCGCCCGGGTCATCGTGCTGGAGGTCAGCGACGAGAACTCAACCGGCATGGCCCGCAGGCGGGCGGCGGTGAGCCGCGCCTCGGCGCGCCCGAGCGGAGTCAGGCCGTTGACGACGTCCTCGTCGCCCTGCTGCTGGCTGTCGTACGCGCCATGACGGATGAGGTAGAGCGTGCGGGTGTACGCCGGGGCCGCCACGGCAGCGGGCGTGGGAGTGGTTTCCGCCGCGGCCGCCAGGCCGGTCCAGCAGGCGGCAGCGAGGAGGATGCGGGTGACGCAGGATGGGAAAGTCATGGCAGGATGGTTGGCGCGCGGCCGGTCACCGCGAGACGCGGGAGTATGCCGCCTTGACCGCGCCCAGCGCGGGTTTTGGGTGGAAGGGATACGCGACGTAGGCGGGAGAGATCTGTGGCCAGCAGTCCGAGAGGCTCCAGAGGAAGATGCCCCAGCAGTCCGGCTGCCCGGCGTAGAGTTCGATCCAATACTGCGAGGCCTCGGAGTGGAGCTGCTGCATCTTGGTGATCAGGTCCTCCAGCGACTTTGGCTCCTCCCAGCCGCGCGCCTGGATGCTCTGGAACATCGACCAGAGCAAACCGCGCCGGTCCAGCCGCGTGCAGTCGGAGCCGTGGGTCAGGTATTCCTCGTTCCAAATCGGCCAGCGCTGGTCGGGGCTGACGAACCGCTCGATCACGGCCATGTCGGGCATGCCCATGTGGCCGATCTCCGTCACCATCCGCGGCTGCGCCGTGGAGAATATCTCGGCCTTGTACGACTGGCCGTGGGCCCAGAGGTGGCAGTCGCCCTCGCGCGGCGAGTTCTGGTCATACACGCTCGGCGAATACGGCGAGGTCGGCACGTAGGGTGTGAGCGGCGCGTGCGCCCGCACCACGTCGCGCAGGATTTCCTTGCTCAGCCGGTTGTGGCGGTAGGCCGGGTAGTTGAAACTCAGGTCGGCCAGCACGTCGTTCTCATTGTCGCCGAACCAGACGGCCACGCAGGCGAAGTGCCGCAGCCGCCGCACCTGGAACTCCGCCTCGCGGCGCGCCTCCGCGAGAAACGCCGGGTCCTGCGGATAGCAGCCGCAGGCAAACATGAAGTCGTGCGTGACGAGGATCCCGAGCTCGTCGCACTGCGCGTAGAACGAGTCGTGCTCGTAGATGCCGCCGCCCCAGACGCGGAGCGCGTTGATGCAGGCGTCCTTGGTCACGAGCAGCAGCTCGCGGTACCGGGCGTCGTTGATCCGGGCATAGATCGCGTCCACCGGCGTCCAGTTCATGCCCTTGAGGAAGATTTTCCGCCCGTTCACCGCCACGATGAACGAGGTGGTGCCGTCCGCTGCGGGCTCCTGGATGAGGTCCACCGTGCGGATGCCGAACCGGCCCATGCGCCGGTCCAGCTCGCGGCCGTCGCGGCGCAGCACCGCGCTCCATTCGTAGAGCGGCTGCGCGCCGTGGTCGTGCGGCCACCAGAGCCGCGCCTGCGGCACGGTGAAGCGCTCGACGTGGCGGCCGCCGGCCGGGTCGCCCGGCAGGGCGAAGGTGCGCAGTTGGCCGGCCACCGTGAGATCGACCTCAACCGGGCCGGGCGCGCCGTGGTTGTGGCGCAACTCGACCAGCGCCTCGAGCTCGGCGGAGCCGTCCGGCCGGAGCGCGATGGTGCTGACAAACACATCCGCGAACTCCGCCGGCTCGACGAGCAGCCAGGAAACGGGTTTCCAGATGCCGATCGTGACGAGGCGTGGCGTGATGTTCCAGCCGTAGCAGGACTGGGCCTTGCGCACCTGCAGGCGCAGGGGCGAGCCGTAGCCGCGGACCTCGGGCGACGGCAGACGCCCCGGCGGCGAAACCGGCGAGCCGAGGCAGACCTCGAGCCGATTGGTCCCGGGCAGCACGAAGTCGGTCACGTCCACGCGGAGCGGCGTAAACATGTTCTGGTTCCGGCCGATTTCCTTCCCGTTGAGATAGACGGTGGCAAAGACATCGAGCCCTTCGAACAGCAAGTGCAGCCGCTGGCCGGGGCCCGGCGTCGGCGGGACCAAGTCCGTGCGGTACCACCAATCCCATTCCTCCATCCAGCGGCAATGGTCGTGGTTGGTGCCGAAGAACGGGTCGGCGATCAACCCGGCGCGCTCGTAGTCGAGGTGCACGTCACCCGGCACCTCGGCGGCCACCCAGCGCTCGGCCAGCGGCAGGGCCGAGCAGGCCGTGGTCGGGCCGAGCCACGGCTCGGCATGCATCACCTTCCACTCGGTCACCAGCGGGAGCGTCTGTTTCATCGGGCGAACAAGGCCGGGGCGGCAACGCATCCGCGTCAAATCCAAACTGGCCGCGAGCGTCGTGGCGCGCCGCCCGGAGCGGCATCCTGCAGCTACGACTTCTTTGACTTCTTGGCGGGTTGCTTTTCCGCCGGCTGCTTGTCCGCCGGTTTTTGGAAAAACGGCAGCGGACGCTGCTGCTGCAAAAACCGCTGGCCGGCCTTCCGGTCCTTGTTTGTCGGGAGATACTTCGTGCCCATGCCCAAGGCCGGCGACAATTCCGCTCCCGGGCAAACAGATTCGACTCACCGGGCCCTAACCTCTGGCATAAACTGGCTGCCGTTAGCGCCCTGCATCCCCGGGCGGGAGACTTAACCGGTTCGGTGGTGTCAATGACAGGACATGACCATGGAATCAGCTGGCACCCGTCTGCCGCCCCGCGCTGTTCCCGGGCCCAACCCCGTGACCACCACCGGACCCGCGGTGGTGCGCATCGAGCTGTCACTGAAGTCTCTGCTCATCGTCCTGGCCCTGCTTGCCGGCCTGTGGCTGCTCCTGCATGTCGTGCCGGCGCTGATGGTGCTGGTGATGGCGATGATGCTGACCGGCGCCTTGCATCCTCTCGTCACCTGGCTGGAGCGACGCAAGGTTGGCCGGGTTTTCGCCATCAGCACCGTGTTTGGTGCCGGGGCCGTCCTCACGCTTGCACTCCTTGTCTTCACGGTGCCAACGCTGGTCGCACAGGTGAAGTCGCTGGTCGGCCACGAGCCCCAGATCCGAGAGGCCATTGCGGGTTACCTCGACCGCTCGCACCACACCGCCGCCATGGCCGAGAGCATCCGGAATACGCGCTTCCTGGAACTGCTGAAATCGTCCACCACCACCCTGCTGACCATGAGCACGCAGGTCATCGAGATCAT
>CAIQKV010000112.1 GCA_903872505.1 uncultured Opitutia bacterium | reverse complement strand
GACCTACTCGCCACGAGCGTGACCGACGCACTCCCACTCTTCGCCGAAGATAGAAATGTAGGTGGGGTGCCCTCACCCCGCTCTGCTGCCTCCTCTCTCGCCGAAATCCACCGTCGCCTTTCCTCACTCGATTCCGTCGGTCTCGGCTACCTCACCCTCGGCCAGCCGCTCAACACCCTCAGCGGCGGCGAGTCCCAGCGCCTCAAACTCGTCCGCTACCTGGGCGCCCTCACGACGACAGATTCCGAGCTCGTCACAAATCAAACGTCACACACCCCTCCAGCAGGAGCCCTGCTCCTCTTGGATGAGCCCACCACCGGCCTCCACCGCCACGACGTCAAACGACTCCTCGGCGTTCTCCACGCCCTCGTCGATCGCGGCCACAGCATTGTCGTCATCGAGCACAACCTCGACGTCCTCAAGTCCGCCGACTGGATTCTCGAGATCGGCCCCGAGGCCGGCGCGGGCGGCGGCCGGGTCGTCGCCGAGGGTCCGCCCGAGAAGATTGCCGCGACGGCGTCCGCCACCTCGCCTTTCCTGCGCGCCGCGCTGGGCCTCGCGCTGACTCCGGCCGACCGGCTCGCCGCCGAGGACGCCGCGCCATACCTCGCGCAGGCCCCGCTCGCGCTGGCCACCGGCGACCTCGTCATCACCGGCGCGCGGGAGCACAACCTCAAGAATCTCTCGCTCTCGATCCCGCACCGCCAGCTCACGGTCGTCACCGGCGTCTCCGGCTCCGGCAAGTCCACCCTCGCGTTCGACATCGTGTTTGCCGAGGGCCAGCGGCGGTTCATGGAGTCGATGTCGCCCTACGCGCGCCAGTTCGTCGAGCAGTTGCCCCGGCCCGCCGTCGACCGGCTCACCGGCATCCCCCCCACCGTGGCCATCGAGCAGCGCGTCACCCGCGGCTCGCGCAAGTCCACCGTCGCCACGATCACCGAGGTCGCGCAATACCTCCGCCTCCTCTACGCGCGGCTCGGCGTGCAGCATCACCCCGACTCGGACAAGGCCGTGACCCCGCTCTCGCCCGGCGCCCTGCGGAAGCTCCTCGCGCGCGTCCTCGCCTCGCCCGCGGCGCGCAAGGCGAAGCACCTCTATCTCTGCGCCCCGCTCATCCGCGGCCGCAAGGGCCACCACCAGCCCATCGTCACCTGGATCGCCAGCCAGGGTTACGAGCTGCTGCGCGCGGACGGGCGGCTCGGGCGCGTCGATGCCTTCCAGAAACTCGATCGCTACAAGGAGCACGATGTGGAGGTTGTGATCGCGGACCTGAAGGCGCCTGGCGCCGCCACGCCCCGCGCCGTTTCCACCACCCTTGCCACGGCGCTCCGCGTCGGCCAAGGCGCGTGCTTTCTCCTGACTCCCGGCGGCCAAATCCTCAGCTGGTTCTCCACCACGCGCACCGACATCGAGACCGGCGAGTCCTTTCCCGAGCTCGAGCCGAAGAACTTTTCCTTCAATTCGCCCCGCGGCTGGTGCCCCAGCTGCCGCGGCCATGGCCGCATCCTGCCGTGGATGCTCGAGCCCGACGACGACGATGAGGACGCCAGCCTCAGCCGCCTGCGGCAGCTCGGGCTGGAACCCGGCGATGAGATCGCGGACGGGGGCGTCCCCTGCCCGGAGTGCCACGGCGCCCGGCTCAACCGCACCAGTCGCGCGGTGAAGCTCCACCTCCGCGGCCGGCAGCCGCCGATCTCCCTGCCCGGTCTGCTCGGCAGCACCCCGTCCCGGCTGCTCGCCCAGCTGCGCCGCCTCGAGCTCGATGCCCGGGGCCGGCTCATCACGCAGGACATCGTGCCGCAGATCGAGGAGCGCCTGAAATTCCTGGCCCATGTCGGCCTCGGCTACCTCGCCCTCGACCGCCCGACCGAGACGCTCTCCGGCGGCGAGGCGCAGCGCATCCGGCTCGCCGCGCAGCTCGGCTCCAACCTCTCCGGTGTCCTCTACGTGCTCGACGAGCCGAGCATCGGCCTGCACGCCCGCGACAACGACCAGTTGATCCTCACCCTCCAGGCGCTCCGCGCGAAGGGCAACACCCTCCTCGTGGTCGAGCACGACGAGGAACTCATGGCGCGCGCCGACCGGATCATCGACCTCGGGCCCGCCGCCGGCATCCATGGCGGCGAGCTGCTGGCGAACGGCACGCCGGACGAGATCCGGGCCAACGCGAAATCCCTCACCGGTCTCTTCCTCAAGTCCGGCCTGCCCCACCCGTTGCGCGGTTCCTACCGGCCGGTCCCCCCCGCCGCCGATCCCGGCTGGCTCGAGCTGCGCGGCGCGCACTTCCGTAATCTCAAGGACTTCGACCTGCGCCTGCCGCTCGGTCGCCTCATCCTGGCGGCCGGCCCGAGCGGCGCCGGCAAATCCACCCTCTTCCGCGACCTGCTCCACCCCGCCGTGGCGCACGCGATCAAGGCCCGGAAGGCGAAGCTCGCCGGCCGCGACTTTGTCCGCGCCACCGGCTTCACCGCGCATCTCCCGCCCTCGGGCGCGGCTGTCCCGCCGCCCTTCGCCTCCCTGGCCGGCGCCAGCGGCTTCAAGTCCGTCATCGAGGTCGACCAGGCGCCCATCGGCAAGACGCCGCGTTCCACCCCCGCGACCTATCTCGGCATCTTCGACCTCATCCGCCAGTTCTTCGCCTCGCTCCCGGAGGCCAAGATGCGCGGCTACACCGCGTCGCGCTTCTCCTTCAACGTCGCCGGCGGCCGCTGCCCGACCTGCGAGGGCGCCGGCCGCATCAAGCTCGAGATGGCGTTCATGCCCGACACCTACCTGCCGTGCGACGACTGCCGCGGCCTGCGCTACGGTCCCGAGCTCAACGACATCACGTGGAAAAGCAAAACCATCGGCGCCGTGCTCCAGCTCACGTTCGAGGAGGCGGCGCAGTTCTTCGATTTCCACTCCCAGCTCTCGCAGGTGTGCCGGCTCATGGTCGACTGCGGCCTGGGCTACCTCACGCTCGGCCAGAGTTCGCCGACGCTCTCCGGCGGCGAGGCCCAGCGGCTCAAGCTCGTCACCGAGCTCTCCGCCGGGCTGGCGACCTACCGCGAGCGCAGCCGCGGCACGCTGCCCCGCAATCTCTACCTGCTCGAGGAACCGACGATCGGCCTGCACCTCAGCGACTGTGAAAAACTCATCCGCGTGCTCCACTCCCTCGTGGACCAGGGCCACACCGTGGTCGTGATCGAGCATCACCTCGACCTGCTGGCCGAGGCGGATTACCTCATCGAACTCGGGCCGGTCGGCGGGCCCGACGGCGGCGAACTGCTCTATCAGGGCGAACTGGCCGGTCTGTTGCGCGTGAAACGCAGCCCCACGGCTCCGTACCTGCGCGCGCGGCTGGCGAAAACGCGCTAAGCCCGGTCACTTCTGCGCCAGGGCCGCCTGGACCGCCTGCCGGAGATCATCGGGATGCGTCGGCTTGGTCAGGACAGCGGAGAGTCCCGCCAGCTTCACGGCGCGGGAGAGCAATTCCGGATTGATGTAACCCGTCATCAGGATCCGGCGGGAGTCGGGCTGCCGCTGGGCCAGGCCCATCAGGAATTCCACGCCGCTCTGCCCGGACATCATCTGGTCGCAGACAATCACGTCGAACCGCTGCGTCCCCGTCAGGAGCATCGCATCTTCCGCGGACGCCGCCGTCACCACCTCATAATCGCCCGCCAGTCCGGCTTCCATCAGGTCCAGGATCGCCGGCTCGTCATCCACCAGCAGCACCACGGGCTTGGGGGGTTGGGCGGGGGTGGTCATGGGTTCAATGAGTGTTCGGCGATGCGCGGATTTCAGCGCCCGCCCGCGCTCGCGTCATGCACCTGCGCCGCGTCCTGCACCACCTTGATGAGCTCGGGCAGGGACACCGGCTTGAGCAGGTAGCGGAAAAGGGCGGCCTCGTTCACGCTGCGCATCAGCATCTCGGGCTTCATGTAGCCGGTCACGAGGATGCGCTGCATGTGGGGATATTCCTCCCGCGCCCGCACGAGCAGCCCCATGCCGTTGCCCCCCGGCATCAGGTGGTCGGCAATGACCACCTTGAACTGCCGCTTGTGCAGGATGAACTCTGCCTCGCGCGCTGACGTCGCCGTGACCACGTCGAAATGCGGCGAGAGCGCGGTCATCAGGACATCCAGCATCGTCTGCTCGTCATCGACGACGAGCACGGTGTCCTTCGTGGCCTTGGGCGCAGGCTTGGCTTCCGCGGCATTCATTCGGCGCATCGTGGATTGCCCGGCGGGCATGGCAAACCGAATCCGGTCCGCCCGCGGGCGGCTTTTAGTTTGCCACCATCGGCCGGGGAAACTTCCTTGGTCCCGCCTTCGCCATGGAAGACTTCCCCGACCTGCCCGAGGCCGCCCGTTCCGGCCAGCTGACCAAGCTTCCACCCGGGGTCTTCACGGCCGAGCGGCTGGGCGCGCGCAACGCCGCCGGCAACACCCCGCTCCACGCCATCGCCAAGTACGGCGGCCTCCGCCAGCTCCCCGCCGGCGTGCTGACCGCCGCCACCCTCTCGCTCCGCAACGACTCCGGCTACACCCCGCTGCACCACGCCGCCCTCGGCGGCCACCTCGACGAGGTGCCGGCGGAGTTCCTGACTACGGCCCTCCTCAGCCTCAGCAGCAATTCCGGCTACACCGTCTTCCACGTCGCCGCGGCGAACGGGCATCTCGGCCAGCTGCCCGCCGCGCTGGTCTCCCCGGAGGTGGCGCTGTCCCGCACCCACCTCGGCAACACGCTCCTGCACGAGGCCGCGGAGAACGGCACGCTCGACCGCCTGCCGGCCGCGTTCCTCATGCCGGCGAACCTCCTCAGCCGCAACCTCGGCGGCGAGACCGTCCTGCACGTCGCGGCCTTCAACGGCCATCTCGACCAGGTGCCGCGGGACTTGGTCACGGCCGCCGCGCTCCGCGAGACGACCGCGGCCGGCGACACCGTCTTCCACGCCGCCGCCATCTCCGGCCACCTCGGGCAGATTCCCGCGGAGTTTCTCACCCACGACCATCTCATCATCGCCTGCAAGACCGGCTTCACCGTCATTCACGCCGCCGCCGAGAACGGCCAGCTCGCCCAGATCCCGCGCGAGCGCCTCACCGCCGACCTGCTCCTGACGCGCAACGACAACGGCGACACGCCCCTTCACGCCGCCGCGTACGAAGGCCATCTCGACCAGGTGCCGGCCGAGCTGCTCACGCCCGAGCTGCTCGGCGTCCGCAATTACGACGGCGTTTCCGTCCGCCGGCTCGCCATCTCGCGCGGTTTCGCCGGCCAGCTGCCGGCCGCGCTCCAGCCCAAGCCGCCGGGCCCCGTCACCCGGCTGCTCATCCGCCTCGGCCTCGCCCGCCAGCCGCAGTAACCGGCCGCCCCGGGTCCCGCCGACGCCGGCCGCGGGTGTCTTAAACGTTCGCGAAGGCTTGCCACGCCCCACCTGTCGCTGGTGGGATTCTTTTCCTTCATGAACACCGCCATCTCCTCCCTGAACGCCCGCGAGATCATCGATTCGCGCGGCAATCCCACGATTGAGGTCGACGTGCGCCTCGCTGGCGGCGCCTTCGGCCGCGCCGCCGTGCCCTCCGGGGCCTCCACCGGCGAGCACGAGGCCCTCGAACTGCGCGACGGCGACCCGAAGCGCTACGGCGGCAAGGGCGTGCTGAAGGCCGTCGCCAACGTGAAGACCGCCCTCGCCCCCGCCCTCGTCGGCCACGACGCCTGCGACCAGGCCGGCGTCGACCGCGCCATGATCCAGCTCGACGGCACCCCGACCAAGTCGAAGCTCGGCGCCAACGCCATCCTCGGCGTCTCCCTCGCCACCGCCCACGCCGCCGCCGCCGCCCGCGGCCAGCCGCTCTACCGGTATCTCGGCGGCGCCGACGCCCACGTGCTCCCCGTCCCGATGATGAACATCATGAACGGCGGCGCCCACTCCGACGCCCCCATCGACTTCCAGGAATTCATGATCATGCCCGTCGGCGCCCCGTCGTTCCGCGAGGGCCTGCGCATGGGCTGCGAGGTGTTCCACGCGCTGAAGAAGGTGCTGAAGCAGAAGGGCCTGTCCACCGCCGTCGGCGACGAGGGCGGCTTCGCCCCCAAACTCGAGTCCGCCGAGGCCGCGCTCGACGCCATCGCACTCGCGATCAAAAACGCCGGCTACCAGCTCGGCAAGGACATCGCCCTCGCCCTCGACGTCGCCGCCTCCGAGTTCTACGTGGCGGAGAAGCAGAGCTACGTCTTGAAGAAGTCCGACGGCCGCGCGCTCACCGGCGACCAGATGGTCGAGTTCTACCGCGCGTTGACCGCCAAGTACCCGATCATCTCCATCGAGGATGGCTGCTCCGAGAACGACTGGGCGACGTGGAAGAAACTCACGACCGCGCTCGGCGGCAAGATCCAGCTCGTGGGCGACGACCTCTTCGTCACCAACACCGAGTTCCTCAAGCGCGGCATCGACTCCGGCACCGCCAACTCGATTCTGGTGAAGGTGAACCAGATCGGCACGCTCACCGAGACGCTCGAGGCCGTCGCGATGGCCCGGAAGGCGAATTACACTGCCGTCATCTCGCACCGCTCGGGCGAGACCGAGGATGTGACCATCGCCGACATCGCCGTCGCCACCAACGCCGGCCAGATCAAGACCGGCTCGCTCTGCCGCACCGACCGCGTGGCGAAATACAACCAGCTCCTCCGCATCGAGGAGGAGCTCGGCGCCCGCGCGATCTACGGCAACAAGCGGTAAGACTTCGCCCGCAGCGGGTCAGAAGCCAATCGCGCCAATCCCCTCGACTCCGCGCGCGACTGGCCTACGTTCGGCTTGACCCCCACCCAGCATGAGCTCGTTCCCTGTTCGCTCCGTATTGCTTGCCGCCTGCCTGACCCTCCGGCTTGCCGCCGCTGACTCCCCGGCTCCCAGCCCGGAGGCGGCTGCGACCCCGGCCCCGTCACCTGCCCTCGACGACCAGAAGAAACTGGAGGAAGCCATCCGGGCCCGGCTCGCCGAGCACGCCCTGAAAAAGACCACGATGGCCGCCACCGTCGCCCCGGCCGCAGCCCAATCTGGCCCGGACGTCCCGGGCACGACGCCCGCCGCCACCCGTGCCAAGGACGCCGGGACCCCGCCCGCGAAACCCGCGGACGATCCGACCACGCTCCTGCCCCGGGTGGAGGTGAACCAGAGCCGCATCACCGCGCTCGCCATCAAGCAGCATGAGATGGACGTGCAGATCGCCCGGGAGAAAAAGAACACCAAGCCGACCGCCTTGGACGAAAATCTCAACGATCCCGCCGTCTCCCATACCCTGTCCCTTTTTGGCGGTTCCTCGAGCGAGGACCGGGCCCGCCTGGCCCAGGAGCGCGTCGGCCTGCTGGAGGCCGAACGCGATCTCATCGAACAAATTGCCACGGCCCGGACGGAGGCGGAGCGCGCCGAGCTGCAGAAGCAGCTGAACGAATTGAAGACCATGCGCCGCGAGCTTGAGCGCACGCCCAAGGACACGCGCAGCGAGTAAACCTGGATCGAATCCGCCCGGTCCAAGGATCGCCACCTCAGTGGGGTCGCCTCACTCCGCCTGCACGATGTACCCGCGGAGGTATTCGCTCTCCATCATGGTCACCAGCACCGGGTGATCCGGCGGCTGGTGGCAGAACTCAAGCACGCGCACCTTGCGCTTCGCATCGGCCGCCGCCCCGGCGAGCACGCCGCGCAGCTCGGCGTCCTGCATGTGGTGCGAGCAGGTGTAGGTCGCAAGGATGCCGCCCGGCGCCAGCCGCTGCAGCGCGCGCAGGTTGATTTCCTTGTAGCCGCGCAGCGCCCCCTCCAGCGCACTCTTGGACTTCTCGAACGGCGGCGGGTCGAGGATGATCACGTCCCACAGCGG
>CAIQKV010000111.1 GCA_903872505.1 uncultured Opitutia bacterium | reverse complement strand
TTCAGGCCCTCGGCCGAGTTCAAAGCCCAAGCCAATCTTGGGAGTGAAGCTGTTTATAAGAAGCTGTATGCGGAGTCTGTCAACTCCCCAGACAAGTTCTGGGCCCGCCAGGCCCGCGAGGAGCTGGTCTGGCGCAAGCCGTTCAAGACGGTCCTGCAATGGAAGGTGCCGCACGCCAAGTGGTTCGTGGGAGGCAAGTTAAACGTCTCCGAGAACTGCCTCGATCGTCACCTCGGAACCTACCGGGAAAACAAGGCCGCGCTGATTTTCGAGGGAGAGCCCGGCGATGTCCGGACCATCACGTATAAACAGCTGCATTTCCATGTCTGCCGGCTCGCGCACATCTTCGAGAACATGGGCATCGGGGCCGGCGATCGCGTGGCCATCTACCTGCCAATGATTCCCGAGGCCGTCGTGGCGATGCTGGCCTGCGCCCGGGTCGGCGCGGTCCACACGGTGATCTTTGGCGGTTTCAGCGCGGAGGCCATCAAGGACCGGATCAATGACTGCAAGGCCAAGCTGGTCATCACCGCCGACGGCGGCTGGCGGCGGGGCAAGGTCATCGAGCTCAAGGCCAACGTGGACGCTGCGGTCGAGGGCGCACCCACCGTGCAGACCGTCATCGTGGTGAAACGCTGCGGCAATCCGGTCACGATGGTCGAGGGCCGGGATGTGTGGTGGCGGGAAGCCTGGGAAGGCGCGCCGAACAGCCACGCCGCCAAGGCCTTCGACTCCGAGCATCCGCTGTTCATCCTCTACACGAGTGGATCCACCGGCAAACCCAAGGGCGTGTTGCACACGAGCGCGGGCTACCTGCTCGGCACCAAGCTGAGCGCCCGCTATGTTTTCGATCTCAAGGAAAACGACCGTTACTTCTGCTCGGCGGACATTGGCTGGATCACCGGCCACAGCTATGTCGTCTACGGGATGCTCGCCAACGGCACCACGATTTTCCTCTACGAGGGGGCGCCCAACCAGCCCGAGCCCGACCGGTTCTGGCAAATGATCGACCGGCACGGCATCACGATCCTCTACACGGCGCCGACCGCGATCCGCGCGTTCATGCGCTGGGGCGACAACTATGTGCTGCGCCACCGGCTCGATTCACTCCGGCTGCTCGGCTCGGTCGGCGAGCCTATCAATCCGGAGGCGTGGATGTGGTATTACACAATGATCGGCAAGAAACGCTGCCCGATCGTGGACACTTGGTGGCAGACCGAGACCGGTGCCATCATGATCACGCCGCTGCCCGGCATCACGCCGCTCAAGCCCGGCTCCGGCTGCTGGCCCTTTTTCGGCGTCGTACCGAAAGTGGTGGACGACAAAGGTCACGAGGTCCCGCGCAACACCGGGGGCAAGCTCGTGCTCACCAAACCGTGGCCCTCCATGCTGCGGACGCTCTGGGGCGACGACGACCGCTATCAAAAGGCCTACTGGAGCGAGTTTCGTGGCATCTACTTCACCGGCGACGGCGCGCGGCAGGACAAGGATGGTTACTTCTGGATCGTCGGTCGTATTGACGACGTGCTCAATGTCTCCGGCCATCGCATTGGCACGGCGGAGATCGAGAGCGCCCTGGTGTCCCACCCGGCGGTGGCCGAGGCCGCCGCGGTCGGCCGGCCGGACGAGCTCAAGGGCCACGCCCTCGTGGTCTTCGTCACCCTTAAGTCCGGACATGCTCCCAGCGATGCGCTGAAGGAGGAGCTGCGCGCCCACGTCGGCAAGGAGATCGGCTCGCTCGCGAAGCCCGACTACATCCGCTTCGCCGCGGGCCTGCCGAAGACCCGCAGCGGAAAGATCATGCGCCGCATCCTCAAGGAAATCGCCGCCGGTGGCGCGGTGAAGGGTGACACGACCACGCTGGAGGATTTCTCCGTCGTGGCCGCGTTGCAGAGAT
>CAIQKV010000110.1 GCA_903872505.1 uncultured Opitutia bacterium | reverse complement strand
CTCCGCAGCGCGCGCCTTCTTTTTCCCCGCCATGCCGCCATGTCTCCGTCGCTTCGTCCCCCTGGTTGCGGGCCTGGCCTGCCTGCTCGCCGCCGGATGCGCGCGGCCGGAGGCCCGCCCGGCCGCCCCCGGCTCCGCGAGCCAGACCCCGGGGGAAAAGATCCTGCGCGTCGGCAACGGCGCCGAGCCGCAGGACCTTGACCCGCAGACCATCACCGGCACGCCCGAATACCACCTGATGATCGCCCTGTTCGAGGGGCTCGTCGCCCTCGCCCCCGACGGCACCAGCCTCGAGCCCGGCGTCGCCGAGCGCTGGGAGGTCTCGCCCGACGGGCTCGTCTACACCTTCCACCTGCGGGCCAATGCGAAATGGTCCAACGGCCAGCCCGTCACCGCGCACGACTTCGTCCGCTCCGCCCGCCGCATGCTCACGCCCTCCCTCGGCGCGGACAACTCCTACATGTTTTTCCACGTCGCGGGCGCGGAGGATTTCTTCACCGGCAAGCTCGCGGATTTCGGCAAGACCGGCTTCCAGGCGCCTGACGACCGCACGCTCCGGCTCACGCTCCGCCAGCCCACGCCGTTCCTGCTCCCGGCCCTGCTGCACCACGCCTGGTTCCCCATCCCGGCCGACACGGTCGCGAAGTTCGGCGGCCTCGACCGCAAGGACTCCGGCTGGACGCGCGCCGAGAACTTCGTCGGCAACGGGCCGTTCGTCCTGCAGGAGTGGAAGCCGAACCAGGTCTTCGTCGTCCGGCGCTCCCCCACCTACTGGGACCGCGCGCACGTGGCCCTCGACGAGATCCAGTTCTACCCCGTCGAGCTGGCGGACACCGAGGAGCGCATGTTCCGCAGCAACCAGCTCGACATCACCAACGAGGTCCCGCTCACCAAGGTCGCGGTTTACCGCCGCGAACAGCCGGAGGTGCTGCGCATCGACCCCTACTGCGGGGTCTATTACTACCGCTTCAACATCGCGCGCCCGCCGTTCAACGACGTCCGCGTCCGGCGGGCGCTCGCCCTCGCCATCGACCGCGAGAGCCTGGTAAAGAATGTCACGCTCGCCGGCGAGCAGCCGGCCTACTCGCTCGTCCCCCCCGGCGTCGGCGGCTACCAGAGCCGGCACCATTTGACGGGCTATGGAGCCGACGCGTCCTCCGTAGCCTTGGCGAAGGAGGAGGCGCGCCGCCTGCTCGCCGAGGCCGGCTACCCGGGCGGCGCCGGGTTCCCCAAGGTCGAGCTGCTCTACAACACGCTCGAGAAACACCGCACCATCGCCGAGGCGCTGCAGCAGATGTGGCGCAAGAACCTCGGCATCGACCTCACCCTCTACAACCAGGAGTGGAAGGTCTACCTCGACTCGCAGAAGACGATGAACTTCCAGATCCAGCGCGCGGGGTGGATCGCCGACTACGTCGACCCGCACGTGTTCTTCGACCTCTGGCGGACCGGCGGCGGCAACAACAACACCAACTGGGGCAATCCCGAGTTCGACCGCCTGCTCGCCCGCGCGCTCGACGCCAAGACCACCGCCGCGCGCTACGAGACTTACCAGCAGATGGAAAAAATCCTCCTGGATGACCTGCCCGTCCTGCCGATTTTTTACTACACCTACGCCCGCCTCGTGCGGCCCAACGTGAAGCACTTCCGCACCACCTACATCGACAACTATTCGTGGAAGCACGTCGACCTCGCGCCGTGAACGCCTGCCCGGGCTGGGCCTGGGCCAGGCTCCTTTGGTTGGAGCCGCGGCGCCCCCGCCGCGGGAGCCGGTCAGGACGCGGCGAGGGCGCCGCATCTCCAAAACGCCCGAACTAACAACCCGCCGCCGGCGGCTTTTTCCTTCCTCCCTCCGCCCGCTCCCCCTTACTTTCCCGCCGTGCTCCGTTTCATCACGTCGCGCCTGCTGCAATCCCTGCTCGCGCTCTTCCTCGTCATCACGGCGACGTTTTTCATGATCCGGTTCGTCCCCGGCGGACCGTTCACGGCCGAAAAGGCCGTCACGCCGGAAATCCTCCGCAACCTCGAGGCCCACTACGGCCTCAACAAGCCGCTCGGCCGGCAGTACCTCGACTACCTCGGCAGCCTCGCCCGCGGCGACCTCGGCCCCTCGTTCAAGTACCCGAATCGCACCGTCAACGAGATCCTCGCCGACAAGCTGCCCGTTTCCCTCGAGCTCGGCCTGTGGTCCCTCGCGATCGCACTCGTCGTCGGCATCGGGCTCGGCACCGTGGCCGCAATCCGCCGCAACACCTGGATCGATTATGTCGCGTCGACCTTCGGCATGATCGGCATCTCGATCCCGACGTTTGTGGTCGGTCCCCTGCTCGTGCTCGCGCTGGCGATCCACGCCGGCTGGTTCAACGCCTCCGGCTGGTACACCCCGGCCGACCGCGTGCTGCCCTGCCTCGTGCTCGGGCTCGCCTACGCCGCACCGATCTCCCGGCTCACGCGCGGTGGCCTGCTCGAGGTGCTCCACCAGGATTTCATCCGCACCGCCCGCGCCAAGGGCGCCTCGGAATTCCGCGTCGTCACCCGGCACGCCCTGCGCGGCGGCCTGCTACCGGTCGTCTCCTTCCTCGGGCCGGCGATCGCCAACATCCTCACCGGCTCCTTCGTCATCGAGACGATTTTCCAGATCCCCGGCGTCGGCCGCGAGTTCGTCAACAGCGCGTTCAACCGCGACTACACCCTCGTGCTCGGCACCGTCATCCTCTACGCGGCGCTGCTGATGCTGCTGAACCTCGCCTCGGACATCGCCGCGGCCTGGATGAACCCCAAGGTCCGCCTCGAGGCCTGAACCGCCATGCCCGCCGCCGACCGCCCCACCGCACCCGCCGCCCGCCCGGCGCCCCTCGCCGAGCCGCTCGAGCAGGGGCACTCGCCCTGGCAGGACGCCTGGCAGCGCCTGCAGAAGAACCGGCTCGCCGTCTTCGGCCTGTGGGCGCTGGTCGTCGTCTCGCTCGCGTGCGTCGTCGGCCCGTGGCTCATGCACTTCGGCTACGAGGAGCAGAACCTCGACCTCGGCGCCACGCCCCCCAGCGGCGCACACTGGCTCGGCACCGACACCCTGGGCCGCGACTTGCTCGTGCGCCTGCTGTTCGGCGGCCGCATCTCGCTCGCCGTCGGCCTCGCCGCCACGCTGGTGGCCCTGACCATCGGCGTCGTCTACGGCGCCGTCGCGGGCTTCATCGGCGGCAAGCTCGACGCCTTCCTGATGCGCACCGTCGACATCATGTACGCGCTGCCCTTCGCCATCTTCGTGATCCTCCTGATGGTCTTTTTCGGGCGGAACATCGTCCTGCTGTTCGTCGCCATCGGCGCCGTCGAGTGGCTCACGATGGCGCGCATCGTCCGCGGCCAGGTGATGGCCCTGAAGAAGATGGAATTCATCGAGGCAGCCCGCGCCCTCGGCTTTGGCCAGCGCCGGATCATCTTCCGCCACATCCTGCCCAACATCCTCGGCCCGATCGTCGTCTACACCACCCTCACGATCCCGGGTGTGATGCTGCTCGAGGCGTTCCTCAGCTTCCTCGGTCTCGGCGTGCAGCCACCCATGAGCTCGTGGGGCGTCCTGATCAAGGACGGCGCGGAAAAGATGGAGGAGTTCCCCTGGCTGCTGGTCTTCCCCGGCGCGCTGTTCTCGCTCACGCTATTTTCCCTCAACTTCCTCGGCGACGGCCTGCGCGACGCCCTCGACGTGCGGTCCTCCAAGGACTGAATCCCCTCCCCCCGACGCAAAAAACCGGCGGCCGCCCGGAACCCAGCCCCTCTTCGCGTTTCCGTCACCCTGCGTTTCTGCACTTCCTTGCGCCCGCGATTTTCCCCACCCTTCCGTCAATGCTGCGCCGCTTCCGCCCCTACCTCCACTACCTGCGCGCCGTCCGCGGTCCGCTGACCGGGGCCGTGTTCTGCGGGCTGGTCTACGGTGCGGCGAACGGCGCCGGCCTGCCCCTCATGGTGAAGTGGGTCTTCCCCCGGGTCTTTTCCGCGGGCGCCGTGCCCCTCACCGCCTGGGCCCTCATCCTGGTCGCCCTCTGGACGCCCGCCGTGTTCCTGGTGCGCGGCATCGCCGGCTACCTCAACAGCTACCTGATCCAACTCGCGGGCGTGCGCGTGCTGGAGGCCCTCCGGCTCGATTATTTCCGCAAGCTCCAGTTCCTGCCCCTCTCCTTCATCGCCCGCCAGACCACCGGCGACCTGATCTCGCGCGGCCTCTCCGACGCCAACCAGCTCCAGTTCACGCTCACCAGCGTGGCCAACGACGGCCTGAAGCAGCCCGCCTCGCTCATCGGCTCGCTCGCCTTCCTCGGCTGGATGGCCTTCCACGAGAAGGGCGTCGCGCTCGTGCTGGTCTGCATGGCGGTCATCCCGCTCTGCGTCTTTCCCATCCGCTACGTCGGCAAGAAGCTCCTGCTGCGCGCGCAGCAGATCCAGGGGCAGCTCGGCTCCGTCACCGACCGGTTCAGCGAGAACCTCAGCGCCGCCAAGGAGGTCCGCGCCTTCGGGCTGGAGGAGCACGAGGTCGGCCGCTTCGCCGTCGAGAGCCGCCGGCTGATTACGTTCCAGATGAAGGCCGCGAAATACGCCCAGGCCCTCACCCCCGCCATCGAGATCATCTCCGCCGTCGGCATCTCGTTCACCTTCCTCTACGCCTACCGCGAGCACGTCCAGCTCGACTCGTTCCTCGCCATCCTCACCGCCCTGTACACCAGCTACGAGCCGATCAAGAAGCTCGGCGCGCTCAACAACGAGCTCAAGCGCGGCCTCGGCGCGCTCGACCGCCTCGAGGTCGTGCTCAACGAGCCGCTCACCATCACCGACCCGGCGAATCCCGTCGCCGTCGGCCGGCTCCGCGGTGATGTCGCCTTCGAGCAAGTGACCTTCGCCTACAAGCCCGGTGAACCCGTCCTGCACGGCCTCTCCGCCTCGATCCCCGCCGGCACGGTCTGCGCCCTCGTCGGCCCCAGCGGCGCCGGCAAGACCACCTTCGCCAACCTCGTTCCGCGCTTCTACGAGGCCACCGAGGGCCGGGTCGCCATCGACGGCCACGACGTGCGGTCCATGCGCCTCGCCGACCTCCGCCGCAACATCGCCGTCGTCTCGCAGGACCCGGTGCTGTTCAACGAATCCATTTACAACAACCTGCTCCTCGGCCGCCCGGACGCCACGCGCGAGGAAGTGGTCACCGCCGCGATCGACGCGCACGCCGACGAGTTCATCCGGACCATGCCCAAGGGTTACGAGACCATGGTCGGCGAGCGCGGCGCCCTCCTCTCCGGCGGCCAGAAGCAGCGCCTCGCCCTCGCCCGCGCCTTCCTCCGCAACGCCCCCATCCTCATCCTTGACGAGGCCACCAGCGCGCTCGATTCCCAGAGCGAGCAGTTCATCCAGGAGGCCCTGCGGAAACTCGTCGTGGGCAAGACCGTCCTGATCATCGCCCACCGCTTCAGCACCATCCGCGACGCTTCCATGATCCTCGTGTTCGACCGCGGCCAGGTCGTCGCCACCGGCACCCACGCCGAGCTCTACGCCGCCAGCCCCCTCTACAAGTCCCTCTACGACCGCCAGCACGGCGCCGCCTGACGCATGGCCGACGCCGCGCCCAGCCTCCTCGTCATCCGCCGCCGCTACCTCGGCGACATCGTCCTGCTCGGCAGCGTGCTCCGCAACCTGCGCCTCCACTGGCCCGGCGCCCGGCTCACCGTGCTGACCGAGTCCGCCTACGTCGGCGTCGTCGCACTCAACCCCGACGCCGACGCCGCACTCTCCTTCCCGCGCCACCTCACCGGCTGGCCGGGCATTGTCCGCGCCCTGCGCCGCGCGCGCTTCACGCACGTGCTCGACTTCGACAACACCGAGAAGACCGCGCTCGTCTCCTGGCTGACCGGCGCCGCGGTCCGCGCCACGTTCAACCGCGAGCTCATCACGTTCCGCTACCCGCGCCTCTACACCCACGTGGCGAAGGTAACGAACGCGTTCTACGACTCGCACCACATCACCGAGACGTATCTCGCGTTGCTGCCCGCCCTCGGCGTCCCGGTCGTCTCGCGCGAGGTACGCCTGGTGCCCCGCCCCGCCGATCTCGCCGCCATCGCGACGCTTGCCGGGGGCTTGAAATCGAATCTCGAAAATCGAAAACCGAAAATTCTCATTCACCCCGGCAGCCGCAGCCCGTGCCGCATCTGGCCCGCGCGGCACTTCGCCACCGTGTGCGACCGGCTGCAGGACAAGCTCGGCGTCCAGGTCTTCCTCGTCGCCGGCCCGGGCGAGCAGGCCCTCGTGCAGGAAATCCGCGGGCACGCCAAGTCCCACCTCGTCGCCCTCGAGGCGCCGCTCACCGTCGGCCAGTTCGCCTGGTTGCTGGCCCAGTTCGACCTGATGCTCTGCCACGACAGCGGCCCGATGCACGTCGCGGCTGCGGTCGGCACCCCCGTCGTCGCGCTCTTCGGCTCGCAGAACCTTACCATCTGGCGCCCGCTCGGCCCCCGCGCCACCGCACTCCAGCCCTCCCAACCCTGCCCGTGCATCGGCGCCGCCGCGCCGGTGCCGTGCGTGCCGGGCGACTCCTATCGCAGCTATTGCGTGCGCCGGCTGACCGAGGACCAGGTGTTCACTGCCATCGTCAGCACTTTGAAGCCGGAAGCCGGGAAGCCAGGAGCCTGAGCTTCAAATTTCCTGGTTTCCTGGTCTCCGGCTTAAATCCTGTTCACTACATTTTGAACGCGATGATCGTGTTCGCCACGCCGACGATCTCGGCGAACCGGCCGGCCTTGGTCGCCTCGAAGATCGCCTGCGTCACCCCGCTGGCCCGGCTGCCGAAGTCGTGAAACGCGATCACGCCGCCGCGCTTCACGAACGGCGCCCACGCCGCGATGTCGGCCTGGCACGCCGCGTACGAGTGGTCCCCGTCGATGAAGATCAGGTCGATCGTCCCGCGCCGCGCCGCCAGCGTCTGTGCCGCGGCGAGCGAGTCGCTCACCACCGGCTCCGCGCGCCCGGTGAGCCCGAGCGCGGCGAAATTGCGGTTGAAAATCTCCAGCGTGCTGCCCGTGCCGAGCTGCTGGAAATGCCGGCGGTACCACGCCGCGTCCTCGCCGCAGGTCGAGAGGCCCTGGAAATTGTCCACCGCGTGAATCTTCGCCGCCGCGCCCTTCAGCCCCGCCGCGAGGAAGCACGTCGAGGCGCCCATCCACGAGCCGACCTCGACCACCTGCGCGTCCGCCGGCGCATCGCTCGCCAGCTGGTAGAGGAGCCCGCGCTCCGGGAAGCTGCCCATGTCGTCCGTCTTGAAGTGCCGCGCCACCCGGTGGAACTCGTCCCAGTTCAGGTCCGGCCGGCGCTTCCGCGCGCCGCGCAGGTAGCGGCCGCATTTCTGGGCGAACCGCAGGTCGCGCACGAGGGGCCAGTGCTTGAATGCCATGGCCTGAATCCACGCCATGCGCCCCCGGGCGGGAAGCTTTTTCTTTGCGGGCGGCCGGCCAGCCGGCATGAACTGGGGCTGACCGCATGACCTCCCCGGCCGCCCCCCTCCTCCTCACCGTCGCGATTCCGACGTATAATCGCGCGGATTTCCTGCGCCAAACCCTCGCCGGCATCGCGCTGCAGGTGTTTCCCGCCGGGGAGTTCGAGGTGCTCGTCATCGACAACAACTCCACCGATCACACGCGCGCCGTCGTCGCCGAGTTCGCCGCCGCGCACCCGGCGCCCCGCCTCGTGCTCGAGACCAAGCAGGGCCTCGACCACGCCCGCAACCGCGCCATCGTCGAGGCCCGCGGCGAGATCCTCGTCTTTGCCGACGACGACATCCTCCTGCGCCCCGACTGGCTCACGCAGCTCGCCGCGCCGCTCCTGGCCGACGGCGCCCGCGGCATCGGCGCGGTCGGCGGCGAGGTCATCCCGGTGTTCCCCGACGGCCTGCCGGCGTGGGTCGCCGAGTGGCACGCCCCGCTCGCCTTCCGGCCCGACGCCGGTCCGCTGGAGCCGCGGCACTCCCCGATGGGCGCCAACCTCGCCTTTCCCAAGTGGGTGTTTGAGGAACTCGGCCCGTTCCACACCGCGCTCGACCGCGCCGCGGGCAACTATTTCTCCGGCGGCGACAGCGAGATGATCCGCCGCGTGCGCGCCGCGGGACTCGCGGTGTGGTTTGCCCCCGCCGCCGCCGTGCAGCACCAGATGCCCGCCAGCCGCACCACCTTCCGCTACGCCTCCCGGCACGCCTTCGACTCCGCCCGCTCGCGCGTGATCGACCGCGCCGGCCAGCCCGGCGCCGCCGGGTATTTCCTCGGGCGTTTCCTGGCCAACCTCCTGAAAGCGCTCGGCTTCGCGTTGCTCGCCCTGCTCGGCCTCGTCACGTTCCGCCCCGGCGCCGCCAAGCAGGCGCTGGTCCGGTCCTGGCGCTCCTGCGGCTATCTCTTCCAAATCCCGCGCTCGCTCGCCGGAAAAATCTAGTCTTCATTGCCCCCGTGCCCGCCCTGCTGCCGCTTTCCGTCGTCATCATCGCCAAGAACGAGGCGCACAATCTCCCGCGCTGCCTCGCCAGCGTGACGGGCTGGGCCGTTGAGCTCGTGGTCGCGCTCAACAACACGACCGACGGCAGCGACACCGTCGCCAAAAACGCCGGGGCCGTCGTACACCAGCTGCCGTGGAAGGGCTACCGCGACACCAAGAACGCCGCGCTCGCCCTCGCCACGCAGCCGTGGGTCCTCTCGCTCGACGCCGACGAGGAGGTCTCGCCCGCGCTGCGCGACTCACTCGCGGCGTTCTTCGCCCGACCCGACCGCGACACTTTCGCCGGCGCGCGCTTTCCCAGAAAGGTCTGGTTCATCGACCGCTGGATCACCCACGGCGACTGGTATCCCGACCTGAGCCTCCGTCTCCTGCACCTCGGCCGCGCACGCTGGGGCGGCGACGCTTTCGTCCACGAGAAGGTCGAGACCGACGGCCCGATCGCGACCCTCCGCGGCGACCTGCATCACTACTCGTTCCCGACGCTCGCCAGCCACGTTTCCAAGATCAACCCGTTCGCCGACCTCTTCGTGCGCCAGCAGCAGGCCAAGGGCGGGCGTTTCTCCGTGGTCGCCGCCGTCTTCCGCCCGCTCTGGCGCTTCTTCCGCGCCTACGTGGTGAAACTCGGCTTCCTCGACGGCTACCCCGGTTTCTACATCGCGTGGGCGACGGCGTTCGGGGCGTTCGTGCGCTACAGCCGGCTGTACGAGGCCGAGCACACCCGCGCCCCCCATGGCTGACCAGCCCCACCAGTTCAGCAAGCTGGCCGAGGAGCTCGTCGGCGACCTGCGCGGCGTGCCCTTCGCCGAGCCGCGCCGCCAGGTGAAGCGCCCGACCAAGTCCCTGGGCGACGTCGTCGAGCAGCTGATGGTGAAGTTTCAGGTCGGCCGCCCCTCGGCCGAGCAGACCATCCGGGACCACTGGGTCGAGCTGGTCGGCGCCCCCAACGCCGCCTATTCCCACGCCGTCCGGATCGAGCGCACCCAGCTGATGGTGCTCGTCTCCCATTCCGTCGTGCGCAGCGAGCTCCTCCACCACCGGGCGCAGATCCTCGAGCGCATCCGCCAACTGCCCGGCTGCGAGGTGGTTAAGTCGCTCAACCTGCGCGCAGGATGATGAAATTTTCGAATTTCGATTTTCGGTTTTCGATTATTGAAAGCATGGGAAGGTCTGGATGTCTTTGCTAGATCGATGGTTATCCATTGAGACGCCTCGGGTCGCTTACGTGCCGAGATGTCCACGTCGCGGGGTGGTTCCCAATCGAAATTCGAAAATCGAAATCCGAAAATCGACGATAGCCGCGCCCAAAATCGCCGCGAAATTTCGCTTGCCCCGCGCGATGCCGCTCAGGATTCTGTCTCCTTGCGTTAGTGGAAATCCGTCGGTTGCGGATTCCCACCATGACTGGTCCGGCATCCCGCCGGATTGGAACGGTGACGCCGGCTCAACCGCGGTTTACGCCGCGGCGGGGCGGGTGCCACGGAGCCCGCGAGGGTTCCCTACAGTCGTGTAACCCTCCCAACAAAACCATGCCAACAGTCGTTAAACCCGCCATCATCGCCGAATATAAAACCCACGAAACGGACACGGGTTCGTCCGAGGTCCAGGTCGCCCTGCTGACCGCCCGGATCAACCACCTGACCGAGCATCTGCGCACGCACCGCAAGGACTTCCACTCGCGCCGCGGGCTCCTGCAGATGGCCAGCCGGCGTCGCAAGCTTCTCGATTACCTCAAGAAGCACGACCTGCCGAAGTACAGCGAACTCCTCCAGAAACTGAACCTCCGCAAATAACCACTTTGTCACACGGGCGACCCGATCCGCGGGTCGCCCGTTGTCTTTACCGACACTCGCACACCAGACCGGGACATTTCCGCTTGCCGCCACGGCCACCCGCCGCGGAGGCGGCAAACGGAAATCTCTCGCGTCTCGTACGGGGAGACCAGGTGGATCCCAGCATCCAACCCAACCGCGGCACATCGCCGCACCGGCGCGCAGGCTTCCCGCCTGCCTGCCACAAAAGCACCAGGCGTCCCGCCTGCGCTCGTTAGCAACCGTCCGATCCGAAAATCCGTCCGCATATGAATCAGAAACACAATGTCACCGTTCCCGGCCTCGGGATCACGTTCTCCACCGGCACCTACGCCGCCCTCGCCAACGGCGCGGTCAATGTCTGCGTCGGCGAGACCAACGTCTTCGTCAGCGCCTGCGTCGCCTCGACCATGCGCCCCGGCCAGGACTTCTTCCCGCTCACCGTCGACTACCGCGACAAGTACGCCGCGGCCGGCCGCTTCCCCGGCGGCTACTTCAAGCGCGAGGGCCGTCCCTCCGAGAAGGAAATCCTCACCTCCCGCCTCTGCGACCGTCCCTGCCGCCCCCTCTTCCCCGAGGGCTTCCTCAATGAGGTCCAGATCATCGGCCAGCTCATGTCGGCCGACCAGCTGAACGACTCCGATATCCCGATGGTCAACGGCGCCAGCGCCGCCCTCGCCATCTCGGACATCCCGTGGAACGGCCCGATCGGCGCCATCCGCGTCGCCCAGATCGACGGCCAGTTCGTCGCCAACCCGACGATCGAGCAGATGTACTCCTCCACGCTCGACCTGATCTACGTCGGCAACGAGCAGGACATGCTGATGATCGAGGGTTCCGCCGACCAGATCACCGAGGAGCGCTTCATCGAGGCCCTCGCGTTCGGCCACCAGGCCATCCAGCCCATCATCACCGCGATCAAGGAGCTCGTCCGCCTCGCCGGCAAGCCGAAGGCCACCTTCGCCCTCGTCGGCGCCACGCCCGCGGCCCGCGCCATCATCGAGCGCGTCGTCCCCGCCGAGCGCATCTCCGCCGCCATCTTCGGCAAGGAGAAGGCCGCCCGCGGCGCCGCCGTCAAGCTGCTCAAGGACGAGGCCAAGGCCGCCCTCACCGCCGAGCTCGGCGCCGACAAGTTCACCGACATCGACCTCAGCGTCGTGTTCGAGGACCTGCAGTACAAGGCCTACCGCCAGACCGTCCTCGCCCGCGGCGTCCGCGCCGACGGCCGCGACGCCAAGGCCATCCGCCCGCTGACGGCGCAGGTCGGCGTGCTCCCGCGCGTGCATGGTTCCGCCATGTTCCAGCGCGGCGACACCCAGAACATCGCCATCACCACCCTCGGGCCGACCAAGGAGGCCCAGGACATGGACGGCCTCACCGGCGGCGCCACGTCGAAGAGCTTCATCCTCCACTACAACTTCCCGCCGTTCTCCGTCGGTGAAACCGGCCGCACCACCGGCCCGGGCCGCCGCGAAATCGGCCACGGCGCCCTCGCCGAGCGCTCGCTCGTCCCGGTGCTCCCGCCGGAGGACGTGTTCCCCTACAGCATCCGCGTCGTCTCCGAGATCATGGCCTCCAACGGCTCGACCTCGATGGCCTCGGTCTGCGGCGGCTGCCTCTCCCTCATGGACGCCGGCGTGCCGATCATCGCCCCCGTCGCCGGCATCTCCTGCGGCCTCATGACCGAGAACGCCGCCGACGGCTCCATCGCGAAGTGGACCACCATCACCGACATCCTCGGGGAGGAAGACCACTTCGGCGACATGGACTTCAAGCTCGCCGGCACGACCAAGGGCATCACGGGCTTCCAGCTCGACCTCAAGATCCACGGCCTGCCGTTCGAGATCGCCTCGGCCGCGATCTTCCAGGCCCGCGACGCCCGCATCGAGATCCTCAAGGCGATGCTCGCCTCGCTGCCCGCGCCCCGCGCCGACCTCTCGAAGTACGCGCCGCGCATCCAGACGATCCAGATCGATCCCGAGAAGATCGGCCTGCTCATCGGGCCCGGCGGCAAGACCATCCGCCGCATCACGGAAACGACCGGCGCGCAGATCGACATCGCCGACGACGACTCGGGCAAGGTCTTCATCTACTCGAACAACGGCGAGGCCATGGCCCGCGCCATCAAGGAGGTCGACAGCCTCTGCGGCGGCGGCTCCGGCCCCGGCGGCGGCGGCGGCGCCCAAATCGAGATGGACAAGGTCTACACCGGCCGCGTCACCGGCATCAAGGAGTTCGGCTGCTTCGTCGAGTGCCTGCCCGGCAAGGAAGGCCTCTGCCACATCAGCGAGCTCGCGGACTTCCGCGTGCGCCGCACCGAGGACGTCGTCAAGATGGGCGAGTCCATCACGGTGAAGTGCATCGGCATCGACGAACGCTCCGGCAAGGTCCGCCTCTCGCGCAAGGCGGCGATGAAGGACCTCGAGGCCCAGAAGCAGGCTGGTGGCGCCCCCGCTGCCGAGCCCGCGGCCCCGCAGGCCTGATCGTTCCGATTATCGTATCAAAAAGCCGGAGGCGTTCGCGCCTCCGGCTTTTTTGTGGCCGGCTCCGTCCCGGCCTCCATCCGGGCCGGTCACCCGCCAGCCCTGGCCGCCCGGCCGACCGGCGCCGCCAGCTCGCCCAGCCTGGCGCGGAACGCCTCGACGATTTCACCTATCCAGGCGTTTTCAAACCGCTTGCGCGCCGCGAGCGCATAGTAGCGCTCGACCAGTCCGGGCACACGCTGCATGAACTGCAGTTTGCGGGTTTGCAGGTCACGCTCGACCACGATCTTGGAGACCAGCGCGAGCCCCTGCCCGGACAGGGCCAGCAGGCGCAGCAGCGCCATGTCATCCACCTCGGCACGAATCTCCGGCTCGATTCCCGCTTTGGCCATCAGGAGGTCGAAATCCAGGCGCACGTGGCTCTGGTGGCTCGGCAGGAACAGGGGCTGGCCGCGCAGGAAATGGGGAAACCGCCCGCGTCCCGCCTGCCCCGGCCGGCTGCCCACCAAAAACACCGGCACCTCACCCAGCAGATGGTTAAAGACGTCGCTTTCCTGGTCGGCGCGCAGGGGGGTGTTCGACAGGACCAGGTCGATCTGGTGCTCGCGGAGCTGTCGCGCCAGCTCCTCCAGCGGCCCGGCGACCACCACGACCTTCGTCCGCGCGTCCGACAACAACGGCTGGATGAAATCGAACTGGAGGTTTTTCGACAACGGTCCGACCGCCCCGAGGCGCAGGATGCGCTGGTCGGCCCCGGCCGACTGCCGGAACCGCGTCATCAGCTCCCGCCCGGTTTCAAAGATGGTCTCCGCATGCTGCAGCGCGAGCCGACCGGCCGCGGTGAGATGCAGCTGGCGCCCGCGCCGGTCGAACAGCCGCTGGCCCAGCCATTCCTCCAGCTCGCGCAGCTGCTCGCTCAGGGTCGACTGCGAGACGTTCAGCGCCTCCGCCGCCCGCGTCATGCTGCGGTGCCGGGCGATCATCCAAAAATGCCGGAGATGGTGGTAGTTCAGCCATTCGGGCGTTTCCAAGGCGGTGCTCATAACATCGGTATTACCGATCGTTATGATAGTAACAATCTGTTTTTCAGAACGCGCGTTCCCCGCTATGCTGGCGGCGAATGACGCTGATCCCCGCCCACCGCCCGCTCCGCCAACCCCGGCCCGTCTTGCCGCCACCGGGCGCCCTGGCGCGCCACCCCGGGCCGCGGGAGTCCGCCTGCCCCGCCCGCTAGCGCCATGACCTCCGACATCCTTCACGCCCTGTCCGCAAACCTGCTGACGCCGGCCGTCCTGTTTTTCGCCCTCGGGCTGGCCGCCGCCCTGTTGCGGAGCGACCTGAAATTTCCCGAGGCCCTCTACGTCACGCTGACCATCTACCTGCTCACGGCCCTGGGCTTCAAGGGCGGGGTCGCCATCAGCGAGGCCGGGCTCCGCACCGTCCTGCTGCCGGCGCTGGCCGCCATGGCGCTCGGCGCCGTCATCCCGCTCTGGGCGTATCCGCTCCTCCGCTATGTCGGGCGCCTGCGGCCGGTCGACGCCGCCGCGATCGCCGCGCATTACGGCTCCGTCAGCGCGGTGACCTTCATCACCGCGACGAACTACCTCAAGGGCATCAACGTGCCCTACGAGCCCTACGCCACGGCCTTCCTCGCCGTGATGGAATCACCGGCCATCATCGTCGGCGTGCTGCTCGGCAAAATGTCCCTGGGCCGGCAACCCGCCGTCTTCAACGGCTCGATCGGGAAGGTGCTCCACGAGGCCGTGCTCGGCCGCAGCGTCTTCCTGCTCGTCGGCGCGCTCCTGGTGGGCGCGCTGTGCGGCAAGGCGGGCATGGACAAGGTCGAGCCGTTCTTCGTCACCCCGTTCCAGGGCGTCCTCGCCCTGTTCCTCCTCGAGATGGGCCTGGTCGCCGGCCGCCGGCTGCAGGACCTGAAAAAGGTAGGCCCGTTCCTGGTGGCTTTCGCCGTGCTCCTGCCGCTGGTCCACGGCGTCCTCGGCGTGCTGCTGGGCCAGGCCGCCGGCCTGAGCGTGGGCGGCGCGACGCTGTTGGGCGTGCTCGCCGCGAGCGCTTCCTACATCGCCGCCCCGGCCGCCATGCGGCTCTCCCTGCCCGAGGCCAACCCGGCGCTCTACCTCACGCCGTCACTCGCCGTCACCTTTCCGTTCAACATCAGCCTGGGCATTCCGCTCTTCTACGCCCTCGCCCACCACCTCCACCGGTAACATGCAAACCCACCCCCTCAAGCTCGTCACCATCATCTGCGAGGCCCTCGCGGCCCCCCCGCTGCAACGGCTGCTCGCCGAGGCCGGCGCACAGGGCTACACGCTGTTCACGGTCGAGGGCAGCGGCCGCCAGGGCCAGCGGGCCGGCGAGATGCGGGAACTCGCCAACATCCAGGTCGAGGTCATCGTCGCGCCCGCGGTCGCCGGGCAGCTGCTCGCGCGGCTGGCGCAGGACTTCTTCCCCCAGTTCGCAATGGTGGCCTACGAGACGGACATCCGCGTGCTGCGGCAGGAGAAATTCGCCCCATGACGCCGGCCGACGCCCCCCTCCTGCGCGACCTCCCCGCGACCCACGGCGCCAGCGCCCGGCTGGGGATCCTGGGGGGAGGCCAGCTGGCGCGGATGACCGGGCTGGCCGCCCTGTCCTTGGGCTGCGATGTGCGGTACTTCGAGCGCACCGCGGTTTGTCCCGCCGCCTGGCTCACGCCGCAGCTCGTCGTGGGCGACTGGGCCGACCACGCGGCCCTCGCCGCGTTCGCCGCGGAGGTTGACGTCATCACGATCGAGAACGAGTTCATCGACGCCGCCTCACTGCTCTGGCTGGAGGAACGCGGCCACCGGGTTTTCCCCACGGCCGCGAGCCTCGCCCTGATCCAGGACAAGCTCATCCAAAAGCAGACGCTCGTCTCGGCCGGCCTGCCGGTGGCCGGGTTCCGCCGCGTTGACACCATCGCGGACGTCCACGCCGCCGCGCGGGAACTGGGCTGGCCCCTCGTGCTCAAGACGCGCCGCGACGGCTACGACGGCAAGGGCAACTTCACCCTGGCCGGGCCGGACCGCGTGGCCGAAGGCTGGAGCAAGCTCGGCGGCCGGGGTCTGTTCGTGGAGGCCTTCTGGCCCATCGCCCGCGAACTCGCGGTCATCGTCACCAGCGGGCGCGACGGGACCCTGGTGTCCTACCCGGTTGTCGAAACCGTACAGAAAAACCACATCTGCCATTCCGTGGAGGCGCCCGCCGCGATTCCCGCCGCGCTGGCCGCCCGCGCCACCAAGCTCGCCCGCAGCGCCATCGCCGGCGTCGGCGGGATCGGCAGCTTCGGGGTGGAGCTGTTCCTCTCGGAGTCGGGCGAAATCGCCATCAACGAGCTCGCCCCGCGCGTCCACAATTCCGGGCACTACACCCTCGAGGCCTGCGCGTGCTCGCAATTCGAGAACCATGTCCGCGCCGTGCTCGGCTGGCCGCTGGGTTCCCCGCGTATGACCGCGCCCGCCGCGGTGATGCTGAACCTGCTCGGCGACAGCGCCGCCCCCGGCCAGCCGCTCGGGCTCAGCCAGGCCCTCCGCATTCCCGACGCCCGCGTCCACCTCTACGGCAAGGCCCTGAGCGGCCCCGGGCGCAAGATGGGCCACGTGACCGCGGTCGGAGAAACCGCAGCCCTCGCCCGCGCGACCGCCGCGTGCGCCGCACGGGCGATCCACTTCGGACCCATATCATGACCAAACCAACAAAACCGCTGATCGGGATCATCATGGGCAGTGACTCGGACTGGCCGACCATGGAGGCCGCCCTCCTGGCCTGCCGTGAATTTGACCTGCCCTGCGAGGTGCAGGTCGTGTCCGCCCACCGCACGCCCGAGGACATGGTGCGCTACGCCAAGACCGCCCACCGCCGCGGGCTGCGGGTGATCATCGCCGGCGCCGGCGGCGCCGCCCACCTGCCGGGAATGGTGGCGAGCCTCACGCCGCTGCCGGTGATCGGCGTGCCGGTCGAAAGCAAAAGCCTGAAAGGCCTCGATTCGCTGCTCTCGATTGTGCAGATGCCGGGCGGCATTCCGGTCGCCACGATGGCCATCGGCGGGGCGCGGAACGCCGGGCTGCTGGCGGTCGCCATCCTCGGTTCGGCCGACGCCCGGCTGCAGGCCAGGCTGATCCGGTTCCGGCGGGGGCTCGCCGCGGAATCCCGCCGGCGCAGCCGGAAATTGCAGGCCCAGCTGAGGGCACCCGCACCGCGATGAAGGACCTCGAGGCCCGGAAGCAGGCTGGCGGCGCCCCCGCCGAGCCCGCGGCTCCGCAGGCACAATAAGGTAGGGCGCGTTGTCCCTAACGCGCCGTTTCGTTTCTCCCAGCCGGAGGCGTTCGCGCCTCCGGCTTTTTTATGCTCATACCTCAGGCGGGCCGACCCAGCATCGCGACCGTCAGATAACGAACTGCAACCCTTCCCTTGGTCGCAAAACGGCTAAATACTTCGCGCGCTCGTTCCGCAATCTCCCGCCCTTTCCCGGTATCTCTCCCCGGAATATATGACCGTGAAAAGATGAGGCTGAGGAGACCTGACTCCTCGAGATAGTGCACATGCGGCCAAGCGAAATTCTCGAGCCGCCCCGAACCAAAAAAGCGCGGCACATCCGAGCGATTTTCATGGGCGACCAGCGCTTCACGTTTAGCCCCTCCAAACTCGGCGAAGATCTTGTCCAGCGCCACGTGCAGTGGATCCTCGAGCACGCGGTCGTTCCAAATCAAGGCTACCTGGCCTTGTGGCGACAACACGCGCAGAAACTCCGGCATCGCTCGGTCATTCTCAAACCAATGGAATGCCTGCGCCGCCGTGATCAAATCAATTGATCCCGTCGCTAGTGGCATTACCTCGGCACAGCCTTCCACGCTGCGATAACGGCTTTCTCCTTGAAGAAAATAGTCTGCTGCCCGCCTCATCTCGGCATTTGGCTCAACCGCGATCACGCGGTATCCTTTGTCCAATAAACCTCGCGTCAAAAGCCCGGTTCCAGCCCCAATATCCGCCACAGTCACATCCGCGAGAGGCGCACACCTATCCGTCAGCTCTTGGTACAAGCCGTCAGGGTAGCCCGGACGAGAAGCAGTGTAGTCCGAGACTTTCTCAGAAAATACCGTCCGCACGCCACCATCGGCGGCGTACAGCGATCTTAGCCTCTCACCAGTGTCGCGGTCTATTGGCATCGTATCTTGGCAAGCTAGCAGGATAGCCATTTCAACAGTGGGCGAGACTCATTTTAAGCTTACAGCTTTCCGCTTATCGCTTACTGCTTATCGCTTCCATGAAACTTCTCGTCACCAATGACGACGGCATCGACAGCATCTTCCTGCACGAGCTGGTCTTCGCCCTGATTCGCGCCGGGCATGACCTCTCCGTCGTCGCTCCCAAGCACGAGCAGAGTTGGGTCGGCGCCTCCAAGTCCCGCAACCGCCCGGTCCATGCCGTTGCGGCCGACCGCGGCTTCGGCTGCCCCACCTGGATCGTGGACGGCACGCCCAGCGACGCCGTCAACATCGCCCTCGACCACCTGCTGCCCCGCCCCAAGGACGCCCCCGCGGCCGTCGACGGCGTCGTCAGCGGCATCAACTGCGGCCTCAACGCCAGCCTCGGCTTCATCATCGCCAGCGGCACCATCGGCGGCGCCTGGGAAGGCGCGCTCCATGGCCTGCCCGCCGTCGCCTTGTCGCAGGACCTCACCCCCGAGCTCTACGACCGGCTCAAGGCCTCCCACGACGTGCCCGACGCGAGCCTGAGCGCCATCCTGAAAATCTCCGCGACGCACGCCGCCCGCCTCGTCCCGAAGCTCGTGGCGGCCACGCCGCCGCGCAGCTTCATCGTCCACAACCTCAATTTTCCGCTGCCCTGCCGCGCCGACTCCGAGGTGCGCCGGACCGTCCCCGCCCAAGTGGTCGTGCCCGGCCTGTTCAGCCCCGCGGCGGACGACGGCACCCACCGGCTCATCTTCCGGCTGGGCGACGACCTGTCCCCCGCCCTGCCACTCACCGACCGCGCCGCGCTCAGCGCCGGCCACATCAGCCACACCGTGCTCGATTACACCCGCCTCGGCCACGCATGAAGCTGGTGATGTTCGACATGGACGGCACGCTGACCGACAGCTTTGCCTTCGACTACAACTGCTACGTCCTCGCCATCGAGCGCGCGCTCAACCTCACCGGCGTCGTCGCGGAGTGGGAATCCTACCCGCACACCAGTTCCTCCTGCTGCCTCGAGGAAATCGTCCGCCGCCACCGCGGCCACGTCCCGACCGCGGCCGAGTCCCGGGCCGTGCAGGCGCGCATGGTCGAGCACATGAAGGAACTGCACCGCCAGCACGGCCGCTGCACCGCGGAAATACCCGGCGCCGCGGCCTGCCTGCGGGCGCTGCAGGAGGCGGGCTACGCCGTCGCCATCGCCTCGGGCGACTGGGAGGCCACCGCCCGCCACAAGCTCACCACCGCGCGCATCCCGCACGAGGCCATCCCGGCCGCCTTCTGCGACGTCTCGCACGTCCGCATCGAGATCATGCGCACGGCGCTCGCCCGTGCCGCCGCGCACCACGGCGGCGTCAAGTTCGACCGCATCGTCTACATCGGCGACGCCGCCTGGGACGTCCGCGCCTGCCGGGAACTCGGCTGGCCGCTCGTCGGCGTCGGCCACGGGCCGCATGCCGGCAAGCTGCGCGCCCTCGGCACCACCCACGTGATTCCCGACTACACCCGACTCGAGCCCTTCCTCGCCGCCCTCGACGCCGCCGCCGTGCCCATCGCACAGGCCGGTTGACGCGCCGCTTCCCGTGGCTCCAGTCTGGAGCCGACCGCCATGATCGAAGTCCGCCACCTCACCCGCATTTTCCGCACCTACAAGAAGCGCCCCGGCTTCTGGGGCGGCGTGCGGGGGCTGTTCAAGCGCGACTTTGAGGAGACCGCCGCGGCCAAGGACATCTCCTTCGACATCGCCGAGGGCGAGTTCGTCGGCTTCCTCGGGCCCAACGGTGCGGGCAAGACCACCACGCTGAAGATGCTGTCGGGCCTCATCTACCCGACGAGCGGCAGCGCGCGCGTCGCCGGCTTCGACCCCACCAAGCGCGAGAACGCCTACCGGCGGATCTTCGCCCTCGTCCTCGGCCAGAAGAACCAGCTCTGGTGGGACCTGCCCGCCATCGAGTCGTTCAACCTCCTGCGCGCGATCTACGGCCTGCCCGCCGCCGAGTTCAAGGCGTCGCTCGACGAGCTGGTGAAGCTGCTCGACGTCGAGAAGAAGCTCAACGTCATGGTCCGCGAGCTCTCGCTCGGCGAGCGCATGAAGATGGAGCTGATTGCCGCGCTCATCCACCGCCCGCGCGTGCTGTTCCTCGACGAGCCGACCATCGGGCTCGATGTCGTGTCCCAGCGCGCCGTCCGCCAGTTCCTCCGCGATTACAACCGCCGCCACCGCGTCACCATTCTACTCACGAGCCACTACATGGCCGACATCAAGGAGCTCTGCGAACGCGTCATCGTGATCCACAAGGGCACGAAGATCTACGACGGCGCCCTCGACCGGCTCGAGAACGCCGGCGGCGCCCGCAAGAAGATCATCACCTTCGAGCCCGCCCTCGCCGCCGCCGACAACCCGCACGGCAACGCGTTTCCCGAGGCCTGGAAGTCGCGATTCGGCACCACCACCCGCGCCGACGACGGCAAGTTCACCGTGTGCGTCTCGGGCGAAAACGTCGTCGCGGTGTCGCAGGAGATCCTCAGCACCGGGCCCGTCGCCGACATCACGATCGAGGATGTCCCGCTCGAGGACGTGATTGCCGAGCTGTTCACCTCGCAGAAGTGACGTATCGTGGAGACGCGGCGCCCTCGCCGCGTTACTCAGCCGCGGCGGGGGCGCCGCAGCTCCATCTCTATTCTGCCGTCCCTGTGTGCTACCCGAGCAGCGCCTCGATGCGCTCGCGCGAGCTGACGACGTCCTCGACGGTCGCGCGCGGGCTCAACTCCAGCACGAGCAGGTGCTCGGGCCGCCAGAAGCTGCTGACCATCTTGAAATCGATCCCGCCCGACCCGACCGCCTGGTGATCGTGTCCATCCGCGTCCACGTCGTGGAGGTGGAATCCGGTCAGTCGCGGCGCCATCTTTTCCAGGTGCGCCCGGTGGTCGAGCAGACCCATCGTCTGCTTCAGGTCGGCATGGCCCGTGTCGTGCCAATAACCGACCGGCGCCTCGGCGGGGAAACCTGCCAGGAAGCCCGGATAATCCTCGTCCAAAGGCAGCTCGGTGAAGCCCTCGCGGTTTTCCAGGCCGAGCCGTACGCCCTTCTCGGCGGCAATAGCGAGGACCTCATTCACGCTGGCCTGGGTCTGCGCCCAATACGGGCCCATGCGCTTCCGCAGCCGTGCCACGCACTTCGCCAGCACCGCCCGGTAGGCGGGGTCGGCGGCGAGCCCGGGTGCGGCGTGCTGCTCGGCATAGGCGTGGAGCTTCTCCGCCGGGTTGAACCAGAAAAAGTGCACGCTCCCAAGGTGGCACACGAGCACGCGTGCCTTCACTTGCGCCGCAAACTCGATCGAGCGCTTCGTGTGCCGCAGCCACTGGTCATGCTCGCGCGGGTCGGCGGCCGACGGCTCGAACAGGTTGGGCGCGGCCCGCACCACTCCCGTCGGCAGCGGGCAGAAATTGTGGGTGGAACCGACCTTGACCACCCCCTCCTCGACCGCCCGGAGCAGCCCGGGGACGAGTGTGATCCGGATGCCGTGGCTGAGCTCGATGTGCCCGAACCCCAGCCCGGCCATCTCCTGCGCCATCGCGTAGCCATCCGTGTGCCGGGACGAGCAGCAGCTCGTGGAGAGGGACAGGGTTGGTCTGGCTGAAGCCACAGCCAAGACGAAGCCAGCGTCCCGCCCGATTGCACCACAAAAAAACCGCGCCCCCGGGATCGGAGGCGCGGCGAAAGTTGTCTAACCCGTTTGCGGGCGGATGCTTACTCGGCGTAACGGCGGCGCAGCATCTGGGTGAAGGCCTGGACCTTATCCTTGCGGCGGCGCTTCTCGCACGGCTTCTCGTAGTAACGCTTGGCGCGGGTGCCTTTGATGATGTTCTCGCGATCGAGCTTCTTCTTCATGCGGCGGAGCGCACGATCAACCGGCTCGTTCTTGCGGATCTTGATTTCGATGGACATGTGGGCGGACGTGTTTGTGAAGGGAAAAGCCGACAAATAGGCCAAGCCCCGCGCCGCGCGTCAATGGCGTTTTTTGGCCACGAAACCCGGCCTATTTTGAGCCGGAAGCCAGGAATCCAGGAACCAGACCAGCCCGCCTTGGGGATTGGCTCTCGCTTTCCATTCCTGGTTTCCTGGCTTCCGGCTTCCACAATCACCCATCCAGTTTCTGGCTTCCTGGCTCTTGCCTCGCCGTAGGCTTCGGCGGAGACGGATCCGGCTTCATCATCCCCATTCCCGCCTTGCGCATGCCGTCCGTTGGGCTTGGTTAGGTCCCTCCGTGCCGGCCGCCGACAAGAATTTCGTCCATCTCCACGTCCACTCGGACTACAGCCTCCTCGACGGCGCGTGCCGCATCGACCGGCTGATGGACCGGGCGGTCGAGCTCGGCATGCCCGCCCTCGCCCTGACCGACCACGGCAACCTTTACGGCGCGATCGAGTTCTATAACACCGCCAAGGCCAAGGGCATCAAGCCCATCATCGGCTGCGAGCTCTACCTCGTCGAGACCTCGCGCCTGGAAAAGCACGGCCGCTCCGACGACGAGGGCAAGACCATCTTCCACCTCGGGCTGCTGGCCAAGAATCTCACCGGCTACCAGAACCTCCTCAAGCTCGTCTCCGACGCCCACCTCAAGGGCTTCTATTACAAGCCCCGCACCGATCTCGACACCCTCGCGAAGTACGCCGACGGGCTGATCGGCTTCACCGGCTGCCTCGCCTCGCTCGTGCCGCAGCACCTGCTCTACGACCGCTACGAGGAGGCGCGCCGGGCGACGGCCCGTTTCGTCGAGATCTTCGGCCGCGAGAACTATTTCGTCGAGATCCAGGACCACGGCATCGCGGCCCAGCGCCAGATCATCCCCGGCCTCCTCAAGCTCGCCGAGGAGTTCAAGCTCAAGGTCATCTGCACGAACGACGTGCACTACGTCCAGAGCTCCGACGCCGGCCCGCACGACGCCATGCTCTGCATCCAGACCGGGTCGAAGATCGAGGATGAGAAGCGCATGCGCTTCGAGGGCTCGCAGTTCTACCTGAAGTCGCGCGACGAGATGGCCCGGCTCTTCACGGAGCTGCCGGAGGCCGTGCTGAACACGCAGCTCGTCGCCGAAATGTGCGACGTGAGCATCCCGTTCCCGAAGGGCAGCGAGCGCTATCCGAAATATCCCCTGCCGCCCGAGGTGAAAGGTGATCGTGCCGGCTACCTGCGCGACCTCTGCCTCGCCGGCCTGAAGAAACGCTACGGCATCGACTACGCCAGTCCCGAGAAAGCCCCTGACCCCGCCCTCGCCAAGACCGCGATCCAGCGGCTCGACTACGAGCTTTCGGTCATCACCACGACCGGGTTCATCGACTATTTCCTCGTCGTCTGGGACTTCATCGCGTGGGCCAAGAACCATGGCATCCCGGTCGGCCCGGGCCGCGGCTCCGGCGCCGGTTGCATCGTCGCCTATCTGCTCGGCATCACCAACCTCGACCCGTTCCGCTTCAAGCTGGTGTTCGAGCGCTTCCTCAACCTCGAGCGCGTCTCGCCCCCCGACTTCGACATCGATTTCTGCATGCGCCGCCGCGGCGAGGTGATCGAGTATGTCCGCCAGAAATACGGCAAGGACTGCGTCGCGAACATCATCACCTACGGCACGCTCGGCGCCAAGATGGTCATCCGTGACGTCTCGCGCGTGCACAACCTCCCCTACGCCGAGGCCGACCGGCTCGCCAAGATGATCCCGGACGAGCTCAACATCTCGCTGGCGGAGGCCCAGAAAAAATCCGCCGAGCTCCGCGACGAAATCGAGAAAAACCCGGCCACAAAGAAGATCTGGGACCAGGCGCTGGTCCTCGAGGGCATGGTGCGCAACACCGGCAAGCACGCCGCCGGCATCATCATCACCGACCGGCCGCTTGAGGAGTTCGTCCCGCTGACCGAGCAGGAGGGCGACGTCACCGTGCAATACGACATGAACGCCGTGACGAAGCTGGGCCTGCTGAAGATGGACTTCCTCGGCCTGAAGACGCTCACCGTCATCGTCGACGCCCTTGACAACATCCATCGCACCGTCGACCCGAAGTTTGACCTGGATCAGGTCGGCTTCGACGATCCGAAGACCTACGCGCTGCTCAACACCGGCCGCACCACCGGCGTGTTCCAGCTGGAGTCCGGCGGCATGCAGGCGCTCTGCCGCCAGATCAGCCTCTCGACCATCGACGAGATCGTCGCCCTCATCGCCCTCTACCGCCCGGGCCCGATGGAATGGATCCCCGACTACGTGCGCGGCAAGAAGGACCCGAGCACCGTGCGGTTTCCCCACCCGCTGCTCGAGGAGGTCTGCCACGAGACCTACGGCGTCATGGTCTACCAGGAGCAGGTCATGGAGGCCGCGAAGATCATCGCCGGCTACACGCTGGGCGGCGCCGACATCCTGCGGCGCGCGATGGGCAAGAAGGACGCCGCCGCGATGGCGAAGGAGCGCGACAAGTTCGTCGAGGGTGCCAAGCGCGTGAACAACATCGACGAGAAGACGGCCAATTCCATTTTCGACATCCTGAACAAGTTCGCCGGCTATGGTTTCCCCAAGGCCCACGCGGCCGCTTACGCCGTGCTCAGCTACCAGACCGGTTACCTCAAGGCCAACTACCCGGTCCAGTTCATGGCCGCGGTTCTCAGCACGGAACTCGGCAACGCGGAAAAGGTCGCCCACTACATCGCCGAGTGCGAGGCGATGGGCCTTCGCGTGCTCGGCCCGGACGTGAACGAGAGCCGCGAGATGTTCACCCCGGTCGGCGAAAACATCCGCTTCGGCCTCGCCGGCATCAAGGGCGTCGGCGAGCAAGCCGCGCAGAAGATCATCGCGGAGCGCGACGCGCACGGGCCGTTCCGCGATTTCGCGGACTTCATCTCCCGGGTGGACGCCCGCGCGCTCAACAAGCGCGTGCTCGAGCACCTCGTGAAGACCGGGGCGTTCGACTTCAGCGGCGCCTCGCGCAAGGCGCTCTTCGACGGCATCGACGCCGCCATGTCCGGTGTCGCCGCCACCGCCCGCGACAAGGCCGCCGGCCAGCACAGCTTCCTCGACATGCTGGGCGAGGACGCCCCGAAAAATGGCGCGGCCGCGACCCCCCAGGGTGTGACCATCCATGATACGGAGGGCGACTTTCTCTCCGCCGAGCGGCTGCAGTTCGAGAAGGAGCTGCTCGGCTTCTACGTCTCCGGCCACCCGATGAACGTCTTCGCGGGGCTGGCGGAGGCCATCAACACGTTCCCCGAGGAGGAGCTGCTCCACCTGGGCGACCGCACCGAGTTCCGCCTCTGCGGCATCGCCTCGAACATCACGAAAAAGCTCTCGAAGAAGGACAATCGCCCGTGGGCCGCGTTCACCCTCGCGACCAAGCGCGCCTCGCTCTCGCTCAACATGTTTGCGGACGCCTACGCGGCCTACGCCGGCAACCTCCTGCCCGAGTCGCCCGTGCTCGTGCAGGGCAACGTCATCGGCGGCAACGACGGCACCCGCATCAACATCAAGGAGTGCTACCCGCTCGACAACTTCGTCACCGGCACGATCAAGAAGGTCACCTGGCTCCTCCATCCCGCCCACCCCGAACTGCCCGCCTTCCTCCGCCTGCTCCGCGACACCGTCAACCGGCAGACCGGCGACACCCGCATGGAGTTCGCCTTCGTCTTTGACGACCGCGCCGCGCCCGTCGCCGAGGCCAGCGGCGCACTCGGCTGGAAGCTCACCGCCCCGGTCTTCCAGCAGCTCCGCGCCCACCCCGCCGTGGCCGGCGTGCAGCTCGAGACCAAGCGCCTCGAGCTGAAGCAGGACCGCCGCTGGGGCAAGCGGTAGGGCGGACGTGGCACGGGTCTCCCGACCCGTGTTG
>CAIQKV010000109.1 GCA_903872505.1 uncultured Opitutia bacterium | reverse complement strand
TCGCCGGGCTTTGCCGTTGCTAAGCGAAAGCTTCTGACCTGTAGTCCGCCGAGACTCCATGGCCCTTTCCCTTTTCACCAAGACCAAAAAAGCCATCATCGAACGCGCGCAGGATGACTACGCGACGAAGATGCGGCTGAAATACGCGCCGTACTACCTCGCGATGGAGTCGCAGAAGGACACGACCGTCCGGCTCGGCGGGCGCGACATGATCATGCTTTCGAGCAACGACTACCTCGGGCTGTCGTTCCACCCCAAGGTCATCGAGGCCGCCAACGCCGCCACCCGCAAGTGGGGCACCAGCACCAACGGCGCCCGCTCCTCCAACGGCTCGCGCGCCTTCCACGTGGAGCTCGAGGACAAGCTCGCCGCCTTCCTCGGCAAGGAGGCCTGCCACATCCACGCCGCCGGCTACCTGTCGGTGATGACCAGCGTCGCCACCTTCGCCCAGAAGGGCGACGTCATCCTCGCGGACAAGAACCTGCACTCCTGCCTCTGGGACGGCATCCGGCTCTCGCTCGCGACGGTCGAGCGCTTCTCGCACAACAGCCCCGACGACCTGCGCGAGGTGCTCAGCGCCAGCAACCTCGACGCCGCCAAGCTGCTCGTCGTCGAGGGCGTCTACTCGATGGAGGGCCACATCGCCCGGCTGCCCGAGCTCACCGACATCGGCGAGGAATTCGGCTGCTTCACGGTGCTCGACGACGCGCATGGCTTCGGCGTCCTCGGCCGCCAGGGCCGCGGCACGACCGAGCATTTCGGGCTCAACGACCGGGTGGACCTGATCTGCGGCAGCCTCTCGAAGTCCCTCGCCAGCACCGGCGGCTACGTCGCCGGCTCGCGCGAGGTGATCGAGTACCTGCGCACCAACTCGAAGCAGACGATTTTCTCCGCCGCGATCAGCGCCGGCCAGACCGCCGCCGCGATGGCCGCGCTCGAGCTCATGCAGGCCGAGCCGCAGCATCTCGAGCGGCTCTGGGCCAACACCAAGAAATACAAGGCCATGCTCAAGGGCCTGGGCCTCGACATCTGGGACAGCGAAACCCCCGCCGTGCCGATCGTGCTCGGCTCGAAGGAGCGCGTCTATCCGTTCTGGAAGGCGCTGCTCGACAAGGGCGTCTTCACCGTCATGTCCATCGCGCCCGCCGTGCCCGCCGGCAAGGATCTCATCCGCACCGCCATCTCGGCCATGCACACCGAGGAGCAGCTGGAGAAGATCGCCGAGGCCATGGCCTACGCGGTGAAGAAGCTCTAGGCCGCGGTGCGGCGGGGCCAACCCGCCCTACGCCAGGACTTCCCGCAGGCTCTGGGCCGCCCCGGCCCAGGTGGGCAGCGGCCGCGCCCCGGACTCGCGGGCGAGGCGGGCCGCCAGCGCCTCGTCCGTCAGCACGCGGCGCAGCGCGTCCTTCCACGCCGCGCGGTCGTTGACCGCGACCGGCAGGCAGCCGCCGCCGTCCGCGTTCTCGCGCAGCACCGGCAGATCGCTGCAGACACAGGGCACTCCCTGCCAGAGCGACTCCAGCAACGGCAGCCCGCAGCCCTCGGCTAGCGTGGGGAAGACACTCGCCCGGGCCGTCGCGTAGAGCGCGGCCAACTCGGCGTCGCCCGCGGCCCCGTGATGGTGCAGGTGCGGGAATTTTTTCCGCAGCGCCTTGATCCGGGCCGCGATGGGCCGGCCAAAATGGGGATTAACCCGGCCGACGAGATGCAGTTTGAAATCCAGCCCCTCGGCCCAGAGATCCGCGCAGACATCGAGCAGCAACGACTGGTTTTTCCGCGGCTCGAGGATGCCGACGCAGAGGAGCCGGGGGCGGGACGCCGCCGGCGCGGCCGGTCGCGTGACCCTTGCCGCCCCGCTGAAATCCGCCCCGAGCGCGAGCACCCCGACCGGCGGCGTCTGCGCCAGGCCCTGCCACTGCCAGAAGCCGGCCAGTTCGGCCCGGCTCGCCTCCGACACCGCCCACACCCGATCGAACCCCGCCAGCATCTTCAGGTAGCCGGGATGACGGGCCACGCTTTGCGGCCACGTGATCTGCGGGAACTTGAGCGGGATCGCATCGTGGAAAATCGCCGCCGTGCGGACGCGGCCCGAACGGAGAAACTCCCCGAAGCCCGGCCGCTCCGCTTCGGAAAAAACCTCCGCGGTAAGCAACCAGTCGCCGGCGGCCGGGTTCACCCGCTCGAGTTTTTCGGCATCCCGCCAGCCTTCGTCCCAAAGCACCCCCGTCGCCGCGGCACCGAGGCTCTCGCGCAGCCGCGCGCTCACGCGGAGGAGGCCCGAGCGGTGCCCGGACCGGCCGGCCTTGGTGACGTCAAAGTAGATCATGCCGCAAAACCTCAGGGTTCGGCGATCACCCGTTCAAACTGCCGGAGCAGCCGCTCGGCGTTCTTGTGGGCGTCGAAATTCTCCTCCACCCACCGGTGCGCCGCCGCCCGGAGTTTTTCCGCGAGCGCATCGTCGGTCGAGAGCCGCCGCAGCGCCGCGACCCAGGCCGCCGGCGCCGTCGCGGGCGCGACCAGGCCGGTGACCATGTCGGTGATCGCCTCGGTCGTCGCCGCGATGGGCGAGGTGACCACCAGCGTCCCCAGCGACATCGCCTCCGGGATGACGTTGGGCAGGCCGTCGCGGTCGCCGCTCGGCGCGATGACGCCCGTGTGCAACAGCACGTCGGCCCAGGCGAGCTGGTTCCAGACCTCGTGGTGCGCCAGATGCCCGGCAAAGGTGACCTGGGCGGCGATGCCGAGGTGGCCGGCGAGTTTTTCCAGCTCGGGCCGCAGCGGCCCGTCGCCAACGATGCGGGCCTCGAATTGCACGCCCGCCTCCCGGAGCGCGGCGTAGATGCGAAGCTGGTGGTCGAGTCCCTTCTTGCCGACGAGCCGCGCGACACAGAGGAGATGGAGCGGCGAGCGCGAGGCCCGCAGCGGCTTGAGCGCCGCCAGGCGGTCGAGCCCGCGGCGGATGCAGAAGATCTGTTCCGCCGGCAACCCGCGCTCGATCAGGGCGCGACGGCCCATCTCCGTCGAGGTGTGGATGAACTCGGCGTGCTCCAGCTTGTCGTGCAGCCACCAGTCGCCGCCATGCTCGTAGATGTCGTAGGCATGGGCCGCCGCGCTGAAGCGGTGCCCGTCGAGCCGCCACAGCAGCCAGGCCGCGGTGGCGGGCGCCCCGCCCCACGCCGCGTGGATCAGCGTGGGCGGATTCCGCCGGAATTCCCGCGCAAACAGGCACGCGAAGCCCGCGCCGAGCATGTTCTCCCAGAAGTTCAGCCACGACGGCGGCCGCCGCGTCACGAGCCCGTGCAGCACCTGCCGCAACACCTCGGGCCGCCGCCACGACTCGTAGGGAATCATCCAGAACAGCGTAAGCAGCCGCCACTTGTTGAATGTCGCGACCGGGAGCCCGCGGAACGAGCCGCCGCCGCCCCAGAGGGAATAGATCCGCATCTGCACGCCGTGCGCGCGCATGGCGATGATCTCGCGCTGCATGAAGGTTTCCGTGGCCTTCGGAAAGGTGGTGTAGAGGTAGGCGATCGTGGGCTGGTTCGATTCCAAGCTCCCACGCTAGAGCAGCCGGGGCCTGCACGGGAAGCCCTTTGCGCGCCCAATTTTTCGCTCGCGGAGCCACGGCGGGGCATGGAATCTGACGGTTTCAACTCGCGAATGAATTTCTACCAGCGCAGCGACCTCACTCCCGATGCCCAGCGCCTCCTCGCGGCCTATGACCAGGAAATCTCTGAATTGCTCGGACCGGACTACCCCCACCCGGTGCGCATGCGCGACTGGGAGCTGTGCCGGGTCCTGCAGGCCACCGCGGGCCTGAGCAAAGATGCGCGCATCCTCGATACGGGGGCCTTCAACACCTATCTCGGCCTCCATCTGGCCCGCCTTTCGCGGCATGTCACGGTCTCGGATCTGCTGTGGACTCGGGCCCTGAAAAGCGCGCTGCGCCGACTGGGGCTCGCGCCCGCGAAACCCACCGAGGCGGGCTACCTCACCTGGCGGCGGGTGATGCGCCGCCACGGCCTGCGCGTGCGCAACATCGACCTCACCCGGATCAATCTGCCGGACGCCTCCTTCGACTGCATCATCTCGCTTTCCGTCATCGAGCACATCCCCGCCATCGAGCGCGCACTGGCCGAGATGTACCGCGTGCTTGCGCCGGGCGGACGGCTGCTGGTCACCACCGATTGCTCCCGCGAGCCCGTGCCATTCGCCCACGGCGTCCGTTATTTCAGCGAGGCCGAGCTGGAACAGCTGTTCGCCGGCTACCCTGTCACCTCGCCGCGCAACCACCCCGATTTCGCGCGCGAGAACTGGTGCTACGGCGGCCGCCAGCCGGTCATCACCAGCTTCGTTGAAATCACGAAGCCGCGCTGACTGCGCCCCGCGTTACGGCGGTGGAAACGGCCGGCGCTTGAGTTTGGCCCGGGCGGCCCCGTTCGCCAGGCCCACCAGCTCGTCAATGACGACGGTGGGATCCTCGAGATAGCGCAGCTTCAGGAAGTCGTCGCGCACCCGCGCATACGCGGCGGGATCGGTCATCCAATGGTCGATGATGGCGGCGAAATCGGCCGCACTCTCGATCTTTTCGCACCGCGCGCCGTTGCGGAAGAATTTCCAGGTCAGCTCCTCCTGCGGCATGATGCCGCCGAACGCATTGAAGATGATCGGACACTGGTAGTGCAGCGCCTTGGCGCAGGTGGTCGTGCCGCCCCGGGTGACAATCACATCGCTCACCTGGATCAGCAGGTGGACGATCTCGGAATAGCCCTCGAGGTAGCAGTTGAACTCGGGATGGTTGGCCCGCCAGTGGACCAGGTCGTGATAGACCTGCTTATTCTTGCCGCAGATGACGATCGCCTGCACCCGGTCCGAATGCTTCAACAGCTCGGGCAGCAGGTCGAAGTGGTTGTTGGCCCCGTTCCCGCCGGTGGCCAGAAACACGGTGAAGAGGTCGGGGCGCAGGCCAAGTTTGTGTTCCCGGAAGGCGGCGCGCTCCTCCGGGGCGACGAGCTCAAGGTACGCGCGCGGCGGCATGAGGTTGCCGCGGACGCGGGTTTTTTCGGGCGCAATGCCCTTCTTGACGGCAAAGTCGCGCGCCGTCGGCGTGCGGGAAATGTAGAGGTCGACGGTCGGCTCGATCCAATTGCGCGAGTAGCCCCAGCCGCCGGAAAATTCGCCGCAATAGGTGGCGCAGCGGACCTGGTCGGCGCCAAGCACCTGGCGCGCAAGCTGGAAATAACCGCGGTTGAGGCAGTCGTGCACACTGAAGACGAGATGCGGCCGGTATTCGCGCAGGACCCGGGTGTAATAGCCCGCCCCGAACGTCACGCGGCGGCGGTTGAGGTAGCTGAGCAGCTCGACCACCGTGTAGAACCAGATGTGCACCCACGGCGCCGCCCGCTGGATGCGGTTGTAGAACGTCACGCCGGTGCGCGTCACGACGGACGACTGCTCGAGCATCTGCTCGATGCGTACGTCCACCTCGTGCCGGTAGAGCTGGAAGCACCACTCCGCGAAGGCCTCGGCGCGGGCGTCGTGGCCGCCGCCCGTGCTGGAGGTGAGGACAAGGATGCGGAGTTTGGACATGCGTCAGGTCACATTGAAATAAGCCGCCTGGATCCGGCGCTTGAGCGCCAGCGGACCGAAGCGGGTGAGGAAGGGCGCCAGCACCGCCTGGGAAAACCGCCCGGTGCGCAGGGTGCGGCTGCGGTTCTGCAGGAGGGCGCGGCGCAGCGCGGCGGCCGCGTGCGCCGGGGCGGGACCGGCCTGCATCATCCGGGCGAACGCCGCCCACCCCCGCGCCATCCGCGGAGTGACCTCGCCCGGCGGCCGGCGCATCGCGCCCTCGAACTCGGTGCGGTAGTCCCCCGGACGGACATCAAGGACGATGACGCCGGTCCCCGCCACCTCCAGCATCAGGCTTTCATTGAGCGCCGACAGCCCGGCCTTGGCCATGTTGTAGGCGCTCTGGAACGGCAGCGGAAACTCCGCGCCGAGCGACGAGATGTTGACCAGGGCGCCCCGCCGGCGGGACAGCATTCCCCGGAGCGCCGCGTGCGCCAGCCGCGCGGTGTTCACCAGCATCACCTCGAGCTGCTCCTGCCAGACGGAGAAATCGGCGGCGGCAAACTGGCCGTACACCCCGTAGCCGGCGTTGTTGATCACCAGGTCGAAGCCGCCGGCGGCCTGCTCCGCCCCGTGAAATGCAGCCTCTGCGCCCGTGCCGTCATTCAAGTCCAGCGCCACCGCGGTGAACGCCGGGTGGGCCGCCAGCGGGGCCAGCCGCGCGGCGTCCCGGGCGGTCCCCCACACGCGCACGCCGTCGGCCAGCAGCATCTCCGCAAAGGCGCGGCCCAGCCCGGTGCTCGCGCCAGTGACGAACGCGGTGCGGTGGAGGTCGGAAACTCGCGCGGCGGTCACGGTTAGCCGGCTTTCTTGAAGACGAGCGAGACGTTGGCGCCGCCAAACCCGCTGACATTGTTGAGCACGAGGTGGGGCTGCGCGCGCAGGGTCGAGCGGATGATGTTCAGCCCCTCGCACTCGGGATCGAGCCGCGTGATGTGGGCGGAGCCGGGCATGAAGCCGTCCCGGATCGCCAGGGCGCAGAAGCCGCTCTCCATCGCGCCGGCCAGCGAGAGGCCATGGCCGGTGAGCGACTTCGTGCTGCTGATCGCCGGGCGCGCCGCGGGGGTCTTGAAGATCGCCTTCAGCGCCTTGGCCTCGGAGACGTCGCCGATGGGCGTGGAGGTGGCGTGGGCGTTGACGTAATCGACCTCCTCGGGCGCGGTGCCGGTGGCGCGCAGGGCGTTCTCCATCGCGGCCCGCAAGCCGGTGCCCTCGGGATGCGAGATGGCGACATTGTGTCCGTCGGAGGCCTGGCCCCAGCCAAGGACCTCGCAGTAGGGCGTCACGCCGCGCCGGGCCACCTCGTCCTCGGTTTCCAGGACCAGCACGACGCCGCCGCCGGTGCCGACAAAGCCGTCCCGGGCGATGTCAAAGGGCCGGGAGGCGAGATTGGGGTCGGTCTGGAGCGACAGCGCGCGCATCCCGGCGAAGGGCAGGATGGCATCGACGTTGCCGTCCTCGGCCCCCACGACGAACATGCGCTTCTGCCGGCCCAGCACCAGGTCGTCCAGGGCGAAACCGAGCGCATGCGAGGACGAGGCGCAGGCGGAGGCGAAGCCGCAGGACGAGCCCTTGATCTTGAAGTGGGCCACGAGGTTGAACTGCACCGTGCCAGCGATGGAGGCCACGATGCCGAGCGGCGAGCACCGCATCACGCCCAGCGAGTGCATCCGGTTGAGCATGTAGCCCATCAGCTGCGGCGAGCCGCCGGACGCGGCATAGAGGCCGGTCTGGGCGTTGGAGACGTCGGCCTCGCTGAGCCGGGCATCCTCGATCGCCTGCTGCATCGCGCACCAGGCGTACAGCCCGTGCGGCGCGAGGCCGCGCAGGACCTCGCGCTTCACGGAGTAGCGCGCGGGGAACGTCCAGTCCTCGCAGTCGTTGGAGTCGGTGGCAAACTCGCGCACCGGCGCCGCGACCTTCACCGGGATCTCGGGCTTCTGGAACGGCGGGTAGAGCACAAAGCCGTGGCGGAGCTCGCGCAGGCTCCGGGTGACATCGACGGCGTCGTTGCCAATGCTGGTGATGAAACCGAGGCCGGTGATGAAAACTCTGGGCATGCTGGAGTTAAAGTGGGGCGAAGCGACAGCCCGGAACCCGCGGGCCAGCGCTCCAAGAAGGGAAAGTTAGGAGCAATGATGAAGGCAGTTCGGGCGCGCTGGTCAACGCGGGAGGCGGCGAATCCGCGCGGGCAACAAAAAGGCGGCCTCGCGGGGAGGCCGCCGGGAAAGCGGGGAGGATATGTACGCCCTCAGGTGTTCACCGCCGCCCGGAGCGGCGTCGGGGCATGCGCCCCGTCCGCGCCGTTGACCTTCGCGGCGGGGGAGCTGGCGGGAACCGGCTCGCTGGTGGCCTCGGCAAACCCGAACGTCATCGTGATTTCCTCGGCAATGGCGGCCTTTTCCTGGCCGACGCGAATGGCGCCCTCGAACGTCGCGAGCGGCATTTTCATGCGCTTCGGCTTGATGGAAAGCGTGAGGATGTCGCCCGGGCGGCAGACGCGGTGGGCGCGGACGCCCTCGCAGCCGGTGAAGAAAATCGTGTTCGGGCTGATGACCTTGCCGGGCTCCGTGGACGCGCCTTCCAGGAGATACAGCACCGCCAGCTGCCCCAGCGCCTCGAGCATGATCGACGCCGGCATGACGGGGTTGTCCTTGAAGTGCCCCTGCAGGAAAAACTCCTGGCCGGTGATCTTGAACTTGCCGTTGGCGCCGTTCGAACTGACCGAGGCCTCGTTGAGGAAAAGGAAGGGCGGCTGGATCGGCATGACCGCGGCGATCTGCTCGATGGGCAGGAACTTGGTCGGCTTGGGCAGCGCGAGCCCGCGCACTTTGCAATCGATGAAGGTCTTCACGTCACCCACGGTACGCAAATTCCGCAATTCGTCGTTGTTGATGGACATCTGCAGGACGTCCTCCACCAGGATGACAATCTCCATCATCGTCAGCGAATCGATGCCCAGGTCCTCGATCAGCCGCAGGTCGTCGTCCGCATCCTTCAGCTTCATCCGCAGGTCGGGTTCGACGAAACGCTCGATCACGCCGATCACGACGGCCGGCAAGTGCTCGGGGTTGCCGGTCTTGCGAAACTGCACCGCGGCCTCGAACGTTGAGGGGGAACAGCGTTTCAACGCCTCGCGCAGCGCGGACTCGTCCTCTGGCGCAAACGGTTTGCCTGGAATAACAAACGGTTTGTTGGTGCCCAGGTTGAGTTGAACGGCTTCTGGCATTGTTTGTACTTTGTATGCTACGGGGGCTTGCAATGTAAACCCATTTCTTGGGCGATTCCCCCTGCTGGCGCTGTAAAATCCCGGCGAAAAAATCCGGGCCTATTTCATGCGCCGGCGCGCGCGGCGCTTGCCAGTGGCCGGTCCCAAACCTAACTCATTGCCACCCGCTGCACCCCGCATGAGTCCCTCGCCACCCACCCCCTCCGTCGGCGGACCCGTTTTCCTCATCACGCACGAGTTCTATCCGGTGCGCGGCGGCATTGCGACCTTCGCCGAGGAGATCGCCAAGGCCTCCGCCGGGCTGGGCTATGATGTCGAGGTCTGGGCGCCCTCCGCGCCGCCCCAGGCCGAGAAGAAGTGGCCCTTCCGGCTGCGGCGCCTGCCGCTCAAGGGCACCCATGACCTTTGGTGCCAGCTGCGTCTGGCGCTCCAGCTCGTCCGCACCCGCCGCCAGCTCCGCCACGCCATCGTCTACCTGCCGGAGCCCGGACCGATGCTGACCATGATGCTGCTCCAGTTCTTCCACGCCTTCCGGCCCCGGCGGCTCGTGCTGACTTTTCATGGCTCCGAAATCCTGAAATTCACCCGGAGCCCCCTGCGCCGCTGGCTCGCCGGCCGGCTCATCGGCCACGCCTCGCGCGTGAGCACCCTGACCAATTATACGCAGGAGCTGCTGCTCGCGTCCTTCCCGGAGGCCACGGATAAGATCTTCCTCACCCCGGGGGCGCTGCGCACCGACTTCGTCGTCGTCCCGCCCAAACCCGCCCGCCCGCGGGGCAAGATCGTCGTCCTCACCGTGGGCCGGCTGCACCCGCGCAAGGGCCAGCTCCTCACGCTCCGGGCGCTCCAGGCGCTCGCCCCGGACATCCGGGCCCGGCTCGAATACTGGATTGTCGGCAGCCAGAGCAAGGGCCGCTACGGCGAGATCCTCCGCGCCGCCGCGGCGGAATCGGACCTCAACGTGAAATTCCTGGGCAACCTGCCCGATGAGGAACTCACCGAGATCTACAACCGCGCCGATATCTTCGCCATGACCAGCGTGAACCTGGAGCACAGCATCGAGGGCTTCGGCCTCGTCTACCTCGAGGCCGCGGCGCACGGGCTGCCGGTCGTCGCCCACGATGTCGGCGGGGTGTCGGAGGCGGTCGCCGACGGGGTCACCGGCCTGCTCGTCCCCCCGAACCGGCCCGCGCAGCTCGCCGCGGCGTTTGAACGGCTCATCCATGACGAGAGCCTGCGCCACCGCCTCGGCAACGCCGGGCGCGAATGGGCGGGGCGCAATTGCTGGGCGCAGTCCGCCGAGGCGCTGTTCGGCGCCGACGCCCCGGAGGTGGAGTCATGATCGTGACGCGCGCCCCGGTCACCGTCCGCTACGCCGAGACCGACATGATGGGCATCGTGTACCACGCGAACTACCTGCCGTGGTTCGAGGTGGCCCGCACCCAGCTGCTCCGCGAGCAGGGCTTCCCTTACCGCCAGCTCGAGGCCGACGGCTATCGCATCCCGGTGCTCGAGGTCGCCGCGAAATTCATCCGCCCGGCCGTCTACGACGACAACCTGACCATCATCGCCACCATCCGGGAGAAGCCGCTCCTGCGCATCCGCCTCGACTACGAGGTGCGGCGCGGCGACGAACTGCTCGCCACCGGCCACAGCACGCATGCCTTCTGCGACCTGCACGGCCGCCCCACCCGCCCGCCCGCGGCGTTCGTCGCGCGGATGAGCGAATTGTTTCCCTGACCGGCGCCTAGGCGGCGCCGGCGGCGTATTCCTCCCGCACGGCCGCGTCCGTCTCGGCCGCCCGCGCCGCCGCCAGCCGCTCCCCGCCCCCGAGGCGGTGGACGGCCCACACGGCATGGACCCGCACCAGCGCCCGCTCGTGCGCGGCGAGCCGCACCAGGTGCGGCAGCAGGGCCGCGTCGCCGGAGTTGCCGGCCACGACACAGGCGTTGCGCAGCAGGCCGGGGAGCTTCAGGCGCTTGATCGGGGTGCGCTGGAACACCGCCGCAAACCGCTCCGGCGTCAGCTCCAGCAGCTCGGCCAGCGTCAGCTCCACCAGGTCGTGCCGCGCCGCGAGCAGCAGCCGCCGGCCCTCGCGCGCGAAGCGATTCCACGGGCACACCTCGAGGCAGACGTCGCAGCCGTAGAGATGCGCCCCGATGCCCGCGCGCAGTTCCCGCGGGATCACGCCCTTGTTCTCGATCGTCTGGTAGGAAATGCACCGGCGCGCGTCGACCACCCCCGGCCGGGGAAACGCGTTCGTCGGGCAGGCGTCGAGGCAGCGCGTGCACTTGCCGCAGAGCAGGCCGATGGGATTTTCGAATTTCGAATTTCGATTTTCGAATTTCTTCCGGATGGGCGGATCCGGCGGCAGTTCCGCGCGCGTCAGGATCGCCGCGAGCAGCAGCCAGTTGCCGTGGCGGCGCGAGATCAGCATCGCGTTCTTGCCGATGAAGCCGAGCCCCGCGCGCGCCGCCCAGTCGCGCTCCAGCACCGGGCCGGTGTCGACGTAGTAGCGGTAGTCGCCGGCGCCGATCCCGCAGATTTCCTCCAGCGCGCGGCCCGCCGCCGCCAGGGCCGGCTGGATCGTGTCGTGGTAGTCCTCATGCAGGGCGTAGCGCGCCCAGGCCGGGCCGTTCGCGCGCCGTTGGCCGGGCCAGTAATTCACGCCCAGCATGATGACCGAGCGCGTGCCCGCCAGCACGAGCCCGGGGTCCAGGCGTTTTTCGGCGGTGCGCTCCATCCACGCCATGTCGGCGTGTCGGCCCGCCGCGAGCCAGTCGCGCAGCCCCGCGGCCGCCGGCGGGGTCGCCGCGGCAAAGCGCACGTCGTCGAAGCCCAGCGCCAGCAGCCGCTGCCTCAGTGCCTCCGGCCGCGCGTCCATGGTCAGCCGTGGCGCGGGGGCTGACGGGCGAAATCCGCCGCCTCGCGCCGCCACGTGCGGACCACATGCCCGACGATGTCGGCCAGGGGCCGAGCGTCGGTGAGGATCACCGTGCCCGCGCGCTTGTACACCGGTTCGCGCTCGGCATAGAGGGCGCGGACCCGCTCCTCGGGATTCTCGACATTGAGCAGCGGCCGGTGCCGGTGGCGCGCCGTGCGTTCCAGGATCGCCTCGATCGACGCGTGCAGGCAGATGACCACGCCGCGCGCCCGGAGGAGCTCCAGCATACCCGGCGCCATCACGAGCCCGCCGCCGCAGGCGACGACGGTGCGCTCGGCCGGATGGCCGCCGGTGATGAACTCCCGCTCGTGGACGCGGAACGCCGCCTCGCCCTCGCCGGCAAAGATCTCGGCAATGGTGCAGCCGCGCAGCCGCTCGATCTCGTGGTCGCTGTCCAGCGCCGTGAAACCCAGCCGCTGGGCCACGGCGCGGCCCACGGTGCTCTTGCCCGAGCCCATGAAACCGACGAGGTAGAGATTGACGTCCGCTGCATTCATCGCGTGCGCTGTCACGAAACGCCCCCGCCCCCGCCTTGCCAAACACGAAAATCACCATGCCCGCCCGCGCCGACTACACGTTCGCCAGCGACAACACCACCGGCATCTGCCCCGAGGCCTGGGCCGGGCTCGCCGCCGCCAACACCGGCAGCGTGCCGAGTTACGGGGACGACGAGTGGACGGCGCGCGCCAAAACCAACTTCCACCGGATCTTCGAGACCGACTGCGAGGTGTTTTTTGTCTTCAACGGCACGGCGGCCAACGCCCTCGCCCTCGCCGCGCTCTGCCGCAGCTACCACAGCGTGATCTGCCACGATTACTCGCACGTGGACACCGACGAGTGCGGCGCCCCCGAGTTTTTCACCGGCGGCTCCAAGCTCTTTCCCCTCGCCGGGCCCAACGGCAAACTGCCGCCCGCCGCGGTCGAACCCGTGCTCCACCGCGACCGCGGCGTGCACTTCCAGAAGCCCGGCGCGCTCTCGCTCACCCAAGCCACGGAATGGGGCACGGTCTACTCGCCCGCCGAGGTGCGCGCCCTCGCCGCGCTCGCCCATGCCCACGGGCTCGCCGTGCACATGGACGGCGCCCGCTTCGCCAACGCCGCGGCCACCCTGCAGGCCCGCGGCGTCTCCCCGGCGGATGCCACCTGGCGCGCGGGCGTCGACGTGCTCTGCTTCGGCGGCACCAAGTGCGGCCTGCAGTCCACCGTGGCCGTGGTGTTTTTCAACCGCGAGCTCGCGCGGGACTTCGACCGCCGCGTGAAGCAGGCCGGCCAGCTGGACTCGAAGATGCGCTTTGCCGCCGCCCAGTGGGACGCGCTGCTGCGCGACGGCGCCTGGCTGCGGCATGCCGGCCACGCCAACGCCATGGCCCGGCAGCTCGCGGCGGCCGTGCGGGCGCAGCCGTCGCTGCGGCTGCTGGCCGAGCCCGAGGCCAACGGCGTGTTCGTCGAGCTGCCGCCGGCGGTCTATGCGGCGCTCACGGCGCGGGGCTGGCATTTCTACCGCTTCATCGGCGAGCACGGCTACCGGCTGATGTGCGCGTGGGACACGACCGAGCAGCAGGTGGCGGCGTTCACCGCCGACCTGCAGGCGGTGGTCCGCGGCTGAATCCGCCCGGAATCCGGGCAAGAAAAAGCCCCCGGTGGAAACCGGGGGCTGGGTAAAAGGCGGAGGCGGGGCGCGTTACTTGCCCGTGGCCGGCGGCGTCGCGGCGGGCGCGGCAGGCGCGGGCGGCGGCGTCGGCTTGAAGTCGAGGACCTCCACGTCGAACACGAGGGTCGAGGCCGGCGGGATGCCGGGGCGGATGGCATCACCGTAGGCGAGGTCCGGCGGGACATAGAGGCGGATCTTGCCGCCCTTGCCGATCTTCTGCAGGCCCTCGGTCCAGCCGGGAATGACCTGGTCCAGCGGGAACTCCACCGGGCTGCCCCGCTGCACGGAGCTGTCAAACACCGAACCGTCGATCAGGGCGCCGGTGTAGTTGGCCGTCAACGTGTCCGTGGGCTTCGGACCCGGGCCTTCGCCCGGCTTGATGATTTCGTAGCAAAGGCCGTCCGGTAGCACGATCACGCCCGGCTTCTTCTTCAGCTCGGTCAGGAACGCGGCGGACTGCGCCAGGCCCTGGGCCCGCACCTTCGCCAGATATTCGCTTTGCTTGGCCTTGATGAACTCATCCATCGCGGGGCCGATCTTCTCGAGTTCGCTCGGCGACGGCTTGCCCATGGAGGCGGCGGTGATGCCCTGCAGGACCATGGCGACCTGGGCCTGGGTGAAATTGAGGTCGGACAGCCCGATGCGCTTGCCGATGAACCAGCCGTATTCCTCCAGCAGCTGGGCGTCGGTGAACGCGGGGGCGGCCGGCGCGGCGGCCGCCGGGGCGGCGGCCGGGGCCGGCGTGGCGCTCTGGCCGGGAATGTTGAGCTTGATATCCTGCGCCCGGAGCGCGGCACAGACACCAAGCGCCAGCAGGCAGGTCGTGAGGGTGAACTTGAGTTTCATGAGATGATGGGCGGAGACGATATGGAACCAAACGGCGGGAGTTTGTGCCGTAAAAGTTTCGATGTGCCAGCCGGGGGAGCGAAAGGCAAACAATTACTCCCCGCTTGTGTCCCGAGTCCGGACCAGCCATGAATCGACCTCTTTCCCGATGAATGCCGAACAATTTTGGACCAGCCACGATGGTCAGATCCTGACCGTAAAAAACAAGGACGAGCGCACCGTCGCCCTCACCCTCGCCTTCTGGCCGCGCAACCCGGCCGAGCTGGATTTCATGAAGGAGCACGCGGCGGACCTGCACTTCACCGAGCGCAGCTCCCTCGCCCGCATCGGGATAGAAATGCTGACCCACGGCACCGCCCGGGTGGAGGGCAACCGCCTCGAGCTCGACGCCGACGCGTTCATCTTCGACCCGAGTTTCCCCAACTTCGCCTACTGGAAAAAACTCCTCCGCCCGGGCACGCCGGTCGGCCGCCTCTTTTTCGCGCCCGCCGCGGCCCAGCTCTCCTCGGGGGAGATCTGGGACGCGATCAAGGCCAACGACCTCAAGCTGCCGAACACCATCAGCATCGACAGCCACGGCCATGTCTTTCTCACCCCGCACCAGGTCAGCTACACGCTCTCGCCCAAGCTCCAACGCCTCAACTTCGAGCTGATCGTCACCGGCAACGCCGGCCGCAACTTCCTCGACAAGGTCCAAATCCGCCACGACGCCTCGCCGCTCACCATCCCGCCGCGCTCCGGCCTCCTCACCAGCTGCTCGATGTATCTCAAGGAGCATTTCGTCGTGCTCAACCAGGGCCAGGGCAACTTCGGCCTGCACACCAGCGCCATCCTGCTCGACCCGATCAAGACCTTCGGCACGAACATCATGCTCGAGATCTACAACACGGGCGACCAGCCCGTGGTGAACCCCATGGTGTCGGTCGACATCTTCCGCGCCCCGCCGTTCACCGATCCCGAGGTCAAGACGCTCACCAAGAAGCGCCAGCGCCTGCTCTCCACCGCGGGCAACCTCTACAAGTGCCTCGACGAAAACCCGCCGACGCACACGCCCGAGGCGCACCCCAAGACCAAGATCAGCGTCCGCGGCCAGAGCGGCACCATGGAAAACCGCAGCGTGCTCGTCCGCGCCAACGAGGACCTGAAGAAATACCTCGAGGGCGAGGTCTGCCCCATCGGCAGCCGCACCATGATCCAGGCGCTCGACAACGCCCCGGCCGATTCCGACACCCTCATCATCGACTACTTCCCCGACCTGCTGGAGCACATCGAGCTGCTCACCCGCATCGGCGACGTGAAGCTGCGGCGGATCATCTTCCGCAAGGCCTCGCGCACCCACGGCTATTTCCTCTCCAGCAACGCCCACGCGCGCCTCGACACGTTCCACGCCATCGGCGTGCAGGTGTACTGGTACGACGAGATCACGAAGGACCTCTACGTGCACACCTACAAAAAGGAGCACGGTTTCTTTGTGCGCGAGGAGCTGGGGCGCAAGTTCCAGGAGACCACCATCCTCGCCTTCTACGGCTCGGCCGTCGGCATCGACGAGGCTGACACCGCCCGCATCACCGGCCTCGTCGAGCACCTCACCAGCTTCATCGGCCCCAACGTCGGCGTCCTCACCGGCGGCGGCGGCGGCGTCATGCGCCTCGCGACCGACCAGGCCCGCGGCAAGGGCGCGCTCACCGGCGCGTGCTTCCTCGAGCTGGAGGCCCAGCCGCCCGAGCTCGGCGTGGATTTCTTCAACACCTTCCAGGAGTCGTCGCGCCACTTCCGCCAGAAATGGTTCGAGGCGGCGGATTTTTGCATCTTCAACGTCGGCGGCGTCGGCACGCTCGAGGAAATCGGCATCGAGATGTGCAACCTCAAGCTCGGCATCCGCCCGCGCGTGCCCTACGTGTTCTTCAACGCCAAGTTCTGGGGCGACCTCCGCCGGCAGATCCGCGAGATGATCCGCACCAAGCGCGCCCCGGCGTGGATGTCGGACTACATCCTCTTCACCGACGACCCCGACGAGGTCGTGGCGTTCTACCGGCGGAAGCTGCAGGTGATGTGAGGCCCGCGGCGCGCCCTCGGTTATGTCTGAGGTTTTAGGCATTAAGAGCTTGTTGCCTCACCCCCAAAACCTAACACGTAACCCGATGCCCTTGCCCAAATCAGTCCTCGTCGTCGGCGCCGGCGGCCGCGAACACGCCCTCGTCCGCGCCCTGCTCGGCTCCCCGGCCAAGCCGCGCATCATCTGCGCTCCAGGCAACGCCGGCATCGCCGAGGACGTGCCGTGTTTTCCCGTCGCCGCGGACGATATCCCCGGTCTCGTCGCCCTCGCGCAAAAGGAGAAGGTCGAATTCGTCGTCGTCGGCCCCGAGGTGCCGCTCGCGCTCGGCCTGGTCGACGAGCTCCTCAAGCTCGGCCTCCCCGTTTACGGCCCGAAGGCCGACGGCGCGCGGCTCGAGGCGTCGAAGATCTTCACCAAGCAGATCCTGCTCCGGTACCGGATTCCGACCGCCACTGCCGCCTTCTTTCGCGAGGTCGCGCCCGCGCTCACCTATCTGCGCCACCGGCCGGCACCCATCGTCATCAAGGCCGACGGCCTCGCCGCCGGCAAGGGCGTGGTCGTGGCCCAGACCTCCGCGGAGGCCGAGGCGGCCGTGCGCGACCTGCTCGGCGGCAAGTTCGGCGCCAGCAGCAGCCAGATTCTCATCGAGGACTGCCTCTACGGCGAGGAGACTTCGCAGCTCGTCGTCGTCTCGGGTCGCGACTACGTCATGCTGCCGACCGCGCAGGACCACAAGCGCATCGGCGACGGCGACACCGGCCCGAACACCGGCGGCATGGGCGCCTACTCGCCCGCCGAGGTGGTCACGCCCGCCCTCCTCGAGCGCATCGAGCGCGAGATCGTGCGCCCGTCCGTCGAGGCCATCGCGGACGAGGGCATCGACTTTCGCGGCACGCTCTTCATCGGCCTCATGCTCACGCCCGCCGGCCCGAGCGTGATCGAGTACAACGCCCGCTTCGGCGACCCCGAGACCCAGGCCGTCCTCCCGCGGCTCGCCACCGACCTGCTCGCCCTGCTCTGGGCCGCCGCGCGCGGCGAGCTCGGCGGGTTCAAGCTCGAGGTCAAGCCGGACTACGCCCTCTGCGTCGTGATCGCCGCGAAGGGTTACCCGGAGGCCTACCCCAAGGGCGACGTCATCACTCTGCCTCCCGCCGCCAGCCTGCCGCCGGCGACCTGCATCTACCACGCCGGCACCGCGAAAAATTCCGCCGGCCAGCTGGTGACCAACGGCGGGCGCGTGCTCGGCGTCACCGCCCTCGCCTCCACGCTGGCCGCGGCCGCCGCCAACGCCTACGCCGCCTGCGACGCCGTCGCGTGCCGCACGAAATATTTCCGCCGCGACATCGGCGCCCGCCAGCTCAACCGCCGATGACAAAATCCTGCCTGCTCCTGCTCCTCGCCCTTGCCCCGGGCCTGGCCGCCGCCCCGGACCGGCTGGAGCGCGAGCTCGGACTCGGCCTCGGTTATTGCCGGGCGCACACCCTCCCGGCCGACCTTCCGGCCGCCGCCGCCAAGCCCCGCCCCCTCGTGCTCGACCTGCGCTACGCCCGCGGCGATGACAGCGCCGCCACCCTCCTCGGAAACTGGCTCAAGTTCCACAGTTCCGCCGCCACCCCGGTCTTCGTGCTGGTCAATGCCGGGACCGCCCCCGCCCTCCTCGCCTACCTTGCCGCCATCGAGCCGCCCGCCGGCCTCGTCACACTCGGGCCCGCCTCGCCGGCCTTCGAGCCCGACATCCCCTTGAAAATCTCCCCGGCGGACGAGCGCGCCGCCTATGACGCGCTCGAGCACGGCACCCCGATTGAAGCCTTGCTGGCCGATCATTCCGCCAAGCCGCGCCACGACGAGGCCGCGATCGCCTTGGAACGCACCGGCTCGCCCGAGGAATCGGCCGCGGCGGATGACGGCCCCTCGGACGCTCCCGGGACCGCGCCCGCCGCCCCGGCCCCGCCGCCGCCGCTGGTCGACACCTCCCTGCAGCGCGCCGTCAACCTCCACCGCACCCTGCTCGCGTTGCGGAAGCTTTGAGCGCGGGCGGCCGGCCTAAGCCGCCCAATCCGGCTTTGCCTTTCATGTAAATCCGTGTCCGCTAAATCGTCCCCGATGCCCGCGCCCGCCACCGTCCTCGTCGTCTGCACGGCCAACATCTGCCGCAGCCCGATGGGCGTCGGCTTGTTGTCGCATGCGTTCGCCGGCCAGCCGGAGCCGCTGCGTTCCCTGCGGGTCGTCTCCGCCGGCATTTACGCCCGGGACGGCGAACGGGTCTCGGAGAACTCGGTCCTGGCCCTCCGGAAGGCCGGCATCGACATCTCCGGCCACACCAGCCGGCAGCTCACCCAGGCGATGCTCGACGAGGCCTTCGCCGTGCTCTGCATGGCCGAGTCCCACCGCGCGATGATCCTGCTGCAGGGCGACCCCGCGCCGAGGAACGTCTTCCTGTTCCGCGAGTTCCTCCCAGGGAACGCCGAGCGCGAGATCGCCGACCCGTACGGCGGGCCGCTCAAGGCCTACGAGGCCGCCCGGGATGAGATGGTCGAGGCCCTCCCCTCGCTGCTCGAGGCGCTGAAGGCCCGGCTGAAGTGATTTTCGAATCTCGATTTTTGATTTTCGATTGAGCCCGGCCCGGCAAGGTTTTGCCGGGGGTTTGGCCGGAAGGGGTTAAGACAAATTTAGGCGCCGCCGCCGGGTCGCTTGGCTTGCAATCAAATTTCGAAAACCCAAATTCGAAATTTTCCCATGCTCAACGCCGCTCCGCTCAAAACCCTCGACCCCGAAATTTACGCCGCGATCTCCGCCGAGCTCGCGCGTCAGCAGAGCCACATCGAGCTCATTGCGTCGGAAAACTTCACCTACCCTGCCGTGCTGGAGGCGCAGGGCAGCGTGCTGACCAACAAGTACGCCGAGGGCTACCCGGCGAAGCGCTGGTACGGCGGCTGCGAGCAGGTGGACAAGGTCGAGCTGCTCGCGATCGCGCGCGCCAAGCAGATCTTCGGCGCCGAGCACGCCAACGTCCAGCCGCACTCCGGCGCCCAGGCCAACACCGCCGTCTACGCCTCGGTGCTGCAGCCCGGCGACAAGGTCCTCGGCATGAACCTCAGCCACGGCGGCCACCTCACCCACGGCAACCCCGCCAATTTTTCCGGCAAGCTCTACAAGTTCTGCCAGTACGGCGTGCGCGAGGACAACGGCCTCATTGACTACGACGACCTCGCTGCGATCGCCCGGCGCGAGCAGCCGAAGATGATCACGGTCGGCGCCAGCGCCTATTCCCGCATCATCGACTTCGCGCGGATGGGCGAGATCGCCCGCAGCGTCGGCGCCCTGCTCTTCGCGGACATCGCGCACATTGCCGGCCTGGTCGCCTCGGGCGTGCACCCCTCGCCCGTGCCGCACGCCGACTTCGTCACCACCACGACCCACAAGACCCTGCGCGGCCCGCGCGGCGGCCTCATCCTCTGCCGGGCCATCCACGCCAAGGCCCTCGACTCCGCCGTCTTCCCCGGCACGCAGGGCGGCCCGCTCATGCACGTCATCGCCGCCAAGGCCGTGTGCTTCGGCGAGTGCCTCAAGCCCGAGTTCAAGGCCTACTCCGAGCAGATCGTCCGGAACGCCCGCGCCCTCGCCGCCGCCATGACCGCGCGCGGCTACAAGATCGTCTCCGGCGGCACCGACAACCACCTCATGCTCGTGGACCTGCGGCCGAAGCTCCCGGACCTCACCGCCAAGCTGGCCCAGGAGACGCTCGATCGCGCCTGCATCACCTGCAACAAGAACACCGTGCCGTTCGAGACGCGCTCGCCCTTCCAGGCGTCCGGCATCCGCCTCGGCACGCCCGCCATCACGACGCGCGGCTTCGTCGAGCGCGACATGGAGGAAATCGCCTCCTGCATCGACGCCGTGCTCACTGCCATCGGCCAACCCGAGGAAACCGCGGTGCTCGCCGCCGTGAAGACCCGCGTCGCCGCGCTGACCTCGCGCCACCCGCTGCCCTACCGGCTCTAACCCGGCCGGCCGTCCCATGTTCGAGCCCCACCACGCCCCGCTGCTGTCCCGCCGGCATTTCTACGCGCGGCTCCGGCGGCACGGGCTGTTCGCGGTGGCGACGCTCGGGGCCTGCGTGGGCGCCGGCATGCTCGGCTATCATTGCTTTGAGGGCATGGGCTGGGTGGATGCCTATGCCAACGCGGCGATGATCCTGTCGGGCATGGGCCCGCTGGACCCGATCAAGACCACCGCGGGCCGGGTCTTTGCCGCCTGCTACGCCCTGTTCAGCGGCGTGGCGTTCCTCACCACCATCGGCTTCTTCCTCATGCCGATCCTGCACCGCCTGCTGCACAAGTTTCACCTCGAGGGCGGCAAATCGCGCGATGAGTAGCCCGCCGGGCCGTTTGCGCCTTGGCGTCGCGGGGTGAAGTGTCTTTGTTGGGCGCTTCACCGTGCCTTCCTCCTCCGCATCGCCCGCTCCCGCCCGACCGCTGTCGCTCGGCGTGATTTTTCTCACGCTGTACATCGACCTCATCGGGTTCTCCATCATCTTCCCGCTCGGGCCCGACCTGCTGCGGCACTATCTCACCACCGATGGCTCCGGCGGCGTCCTCGGCTGGCTGCTGGTCCAGATCGCGGCCGCCGCCCATGCGCTGGGCAACGAGGGCCATCTGCCCGAGGTGTTCTTCGGCGGCGTCGTCGGCTCGCTGTTCTCCATCCTCCAGTTTGCCTTCGCGCCGTTCTGGGGCGGCCTCTCCGACAAGTTCGGCCGCCGCCCCATCCTCCTGTTCACCGTGGCCGGCACCGCCGCCAGCTACCTGCTCTGGGTGTTCAGCGGCTCGTTCTGGATCTTCCTGCTGTCCCGGCTGCTCGCCGGGTGCTTCGGCGGCAACCTCTCCGTCGCCACCGCCGCCGTCGCCGATGTCACCAGCCGCGCGGAGCGCTCCAAGGCCATGGGCCTGGTCGGCGCCGCCTTCGGCCTCGGCCTCGTCACCGGCCCGCTCATCGGCGCGTTCTCCGCGCATCTCAACCTCGTGGCGCACCACCCGTCGCTGGCCGCGTGGGGCGTCAACCCCTTCTCGGTGCCGGCGCTGATCGCCTTCGGTCTCAGCCTCCTCAACGTGGTCTGGATCACCGCGCGCTTCACGGAGACGCTCCCCGCCGCCACACGCGGCCGCGCCGCCGAGCCCCGCCTGCGCAACCCGCTCCGCGCCATCCTGCACCTCGACAACGCCCCGGCACGCCGCGTCAACCTTGTGGCGTTCATCTACGCGATCGCCTTTGTCGCGATGGAGATCTCGCTCGTGTTCGTCGGTAGCGAGCGCTTCGGCTACACCCCGCGCGACAACGGCCTGCTGATGGGTTTCCTCGGGGTCTGCTCGATCATCACCCAGGGCTACATCATCCGGAAGCTCCTCGTGCGGCAGCGCGAGACCTCGGTGCTCATGGGCGGCCTGGCCTTTTCCGCCGCCGGGCTGCTCGGCATCGGCTTCGCCGCTTCGCCCGGCATGCTCTACCTCGGCGTCGCCCTGCTCGCCGTCGGGGGCGGCCTCGTCAATCCCGCCACCACCGGGCTCATCTCGCTGTACGCCAAGGCCGACGAGCAGGGCCGCGTGCTCGGCATCTTCCGCTCGCTCGGCTCGCTCGCCCGCGCCTTCACCCCGCTCCTGGCCGGCGCCATCTATTACGCCGCACCCGGCCGCAGCCTCACGCTGTACATCCTCGCCACGGTGCTGACGGTCGCCGCCGCGGTCGCCAGCCTCAATCTCCCCCAGCCGGTGAAATGATCCTGCGCCGCACGTGCCTGCTGCTCCTCGCCGCCGCGCTCCTCGCGTCGCCCACGGGTTGCTTCACCTTTCGCCGCGAGCCGCCCCGGCCGGGCCGCACCACGCTGGAGTCGCCCCTGGTGGTCCTGTCCGCGCTCACCGTCTCGAATTACCTGGTCGTCGAGGCCAAATGGGACCGCCACGGGCCCTACCACTTCCTGATCGACACCGGCGCGTCCGTCACCCTCGTCTCGCCCGAACTCGCCGCGCGGTACGGGACGAAGAATCCCTTCCCGCCCGACACCCCCCTCGTCCGCGTCAAGTCCGCCGGTGGGGAAACCGCCCTGCTCGCGCCCACCATGCTGCGCCGGCTCGAGCTGGATGGTGCGCGGTTCGACGATGTCCAGGCGCTCATCTACGATTGCACGCCGCTTTCGGCCCACCTCGGCATGAAGATCGACGCCATCCTGGGCTTCCCCCTGTTCCGCGAGACGCAGCTGACCCTCGACTATCCCCGCGGCGAGGTGCTGCTCCAGCCGCCGGGCTCCGCCCGGGCCGCCGGCGGGTCCACCATCGCCTTCAACAACGAGCGCAAGACCCCGATCATCCCGGTGCAGCTCGGCGACCGGACCTTTGCCGCGCTGATCGACTCCGGCAGCGACGCGGGGCTCAGCATCAATCCCGTGGGCCTGCAGCCGGCCTTCGCCGTCGCGCCCCGGCCCGGCGCCACCGTCGGCACACTTACTGGCGATCGCGAACAGCGCATCGGCCGCCTCGCGGACACCCTGGCCATCGGTCGCTACGCATTCATCCGCCCGGTCGCCGACCTCACCGATGAGCTTTCCTCGCTCGGCGGCGGCATCCTGAAAAACTTCATCGTCACCTTCGACCAGGAGCACAACCAGGTGACGTTTCAGCGCAATCCGCCCACGACTCTCCCGCCGGAACCGCGCCGCAGCGCGGGGCTGAGCTTCACCAAGACCCCCGCCTACTGGCGCGTCGCCAGCGTCGTGCCGGGTTCGCCCGCGGCGGCCGCCGGCGTTCAGCCGGGCGATCTCGTCACCCGCCTGAACGGCGAACCCGTCGCGCGGTGGGACATCCGCCGCTACGAGTTGCTCGTCGCCACGGCGACCGCGATCGAGTTTACGTTTCTCAACGGCCCGCGCGAGGCCCCGCAGCGCCTGGCCATGTTCGACCTCGTGCCGTAGGGCCACTGTCCATGGAGCCGCGATGCCCTCGTCGCGGAAAATGTCTGACCGCGAACCGAGTCCTCCCGCGACGGGGGCGTCGCGGCTCCACTTTTCAACTCTTGCGCAGCAAAAACGCCGCCCCGCCGTCATGTCCGGTCACCCACGGCTGGCTGACCGCGTTTTTTTCCAGCTTGAACGGCCCGCCCGCCCGGCTGTCGAAAAACGCCTTGATGACGCGCTCGTTCTCCTCGGGGTCGAGGCTGCAGGTCGAGTAGACCAGCCGCCCGCCGGGGGCGACCAGGCGCGCCGCCGCATGCAGCAGCGCGAGCTGCTGGCGCCCGTGCTTGTCGAAGTCGCGCGGCTCGAGCCGCCATTTCACGTCGGCGCGGTGACGCATCACCCCGGTGTTGGAGCAGGGCACGTCGATCAGCACGGCGGCGTAGCTCTCGGGGAGCTTGTGCTCGCGCAGCGCCAGCGCCGGGCCCTCCAGCAGGTCGGCCTGGACGAGCGCCACCTCGACGCCGTGGGCGCGGGAGAGATTTTCCTTCAGCCGCCCGATGCGCGGGCCGGGCAGGTCCATCGCCACGATCTTGCCGGTCTTCATCGCGTCGGCCATCAACAGGCTCTTGCCGCCCGGCGCGGCGCAGCCGTCCAGCACGGTTTCCCCGGCCTGCGGCGCAAGCAGTTCCACCGCGAGGCGCGTGCCCGGGTCCTGCAGGTAGATCTTTCCGGCCTTGAGCAGCGGCTCGACTTTCGGCCACTGCCCGGACGGCACTTCGTAAAACCCCGCCCACTGCGTCGGCTTCAGGAAATCGGGCCTGCCGTCAGCCAGGTCTTCCGAGACGGCGAGCCCGCCCTCCGAAGTCCCGCTTGGCGGGACGAAGGAGGGCCTCCAGCGCGCATAAACCGTCGCCGGCCGCTGGTTCCACTCGAGCAGCTTGCGGGTCGCGTCCGCGCCGAAATCCACCAGCCACCGCTTCACCAGCCAGTCGGGATGGGAGAAATACTCGGCCAGCACGTCCGCCGACGCCACCTTGGGCGGGGGCGGCACCGCCAGCGCCAGGGCCAGCTTGCGGACCACGGCGTTGACCAAGCCGGCCTCGGACTTACTCGCGACCGCCTTGGTCTGCTCCACGGCGTGGTGCACGATCTTCGCCACCAGGCCCTCGCTGGTCGGCGCGTCCGCCGCCTCAATCAGTTCAAAACCCGCCATCAGCAGCACCGCCCGGGTCGGAAACCGCGGCGGATGCGACACCAGCCGCCCCAAGGCGGTCTCCAGCCGCCCAAAATGCCGCACCACCCCGAAAACGAGGTGCTGGCAGCGCGCCCGTTCCGCCCCGGCCAGGCCGGGGGGCAGCGAATCGATGAGTTCGTCGATGCGCTCGCGGCGGTCCAGCCAGCGGGCCAGCAGGCTCACGGCGGCCGGCCAGGCGGTCAGGCGGCCAGTTTGGGCAGATTGGGTAAAAACACCCGGGGAAGACGATTTCGACACACTGTTTGACAAGGTTAGCCATTCTCCGCTCAACTATCCCGTTCAGGCCATCACTTTCGTAACTATGAATTCAGAAGCCCTCTCCGCACTCATCGCCAAGAACCCGTCCCTCAAGGCGGCCAAAGCCAAACTCGAGGCCATGGAACCGGGTGCGTATGTCATTCACCGCAGCTGGGGTTTCGGCCAGATCAAGTCCTACGACGACTCCGCCCAGCGCCTCGTCATCGATTTCAAGGGCAAGAAGGCCCACGCCATGGACCCGGCGTTCTGCCTGAACACCATGGAGGTTCTGCCGGCCAAGCACCTCCTCGTGCGCAAGGAGACCGAGCCCAAGAAGATCGCCGAGCTCATCGCCGAGGATCCCGCCCAGCTGATCGCCGAGGCCCTCGAGGCCTACCCGAACCACGCCACCAGCGCGATCGACCTCGAGATCACGCTCACCCAGGTCGTCGGCGAGGACAAATACAAGAAGTGGTGGTCCACCGCCAAGAAGGCCATCGGCAAGGACCCGCGCATTTCCGTGCCCGAGAAAAAGACCGAGTGCTTCATCCTCCGCGAGACCCCCGTCTCCGCCGAGGACGAGATCCTCGAGCAGTTCCACGGCACCCGCTCCGCCCGCCGCCGCATCGCGCTGGCCGAGGAGCTCGTCGCCACCGTCGCCAAGAAGGAGATCAAGACCGACCTCCTCGCCATCCTCAAGACCGTCGCCGACGGCGTGAAGGACAGCAACCAGCTCGACGCCTCCGAGCGCCTCTACGGCGCCGCCGTCCGGGACGACCTCGCCAAGCTCGCCGGCTCGGAGGAGGTCTTCGAGCCCTCCCAGGCCGCGCTCGTCGGCAACGCCCGCGACCTGCCCGCCATCGCCGAAAAGATCCCCGTCCACTTCCAGTCGTCCTTCCTCGAGCTGGTGAAGGCCACCCACCCCGTCGAGTGCCGCGACATCGTCTTCAACCTGCTCAAGACCTCCCAGGGCAAGTTCACCACCGAGTGCATCAACTTCCTCATCGAGGACGGCCACGCCGACGAGCTCGCCGCCGCGCTCAAGCGCTGGCAGACCGAGCAGAACCTCCGCGCGCCCGTCCTCCTCTGGATCGTCAAGAACCGCCACTCCAAGAAGTTCGCGAAGTTGCTCAACGACCTCATCACGCCCCGCCTGCTCGGCGCCGTGTTCTTCGCCATCGACTACGAGGCCCTCCAGGCCTCCAGCGCCCGCCGCATCCCGCTCGCCGACATCCTCAGCGAGGACACCGACCTGATCGCCGACCTGCTCTCCACCGCCGACCCGGAGACCGCGCGCGACCTCGCGAACACCCTCATGCTCAACCAGGGCTTCGAGGAGCTCACCAAGAAGTCCCTCCTCGCCCGCTTCATCAAGATCTTCCCCAAGATCCAGTCGCTGGTCGCCGCCGACGCCGAGGGCAAGGAGGAGCAGCTCCTCGTCTCCAAGGCCAGTTTCGAGCGCAAGCGCGAGGAGTACGAGATCATCGTCTCCAAGAAGATCCCCGAGAACTCCAAGGCCATCGCCACCGCCCGCGAGCACGGCGACCTCAAGGAAAACTCCGAGTACAAGATGGCCAAGCAGGACCAGCAGGTTCTCATGGCCCAGAAGACCAACCTCGAGAAGGACCTCGGCCGCGCCCGCGTCACCGACTTCAAGGACGCCTCCACCGAGCAGGTCGGCGCCGGCACCGTCGTCGAGCTCAAGAACGCCGCCACCGGCCAGCCCGCCCGCTACACCATCCTCGGCGCGTGGGACGGCGATCCGGACCAGCACATCATCTCCTACAAGACCGCCCTCGGCGCCGCGCTCCTCGGCAAGAAGCCCGGCGACACCGTCAAGGTGAAGACCGGCGCCTCCGAGGAGAGCTACACCGTCGTCAGCATCGAGCTCTTCGCCAAGGCCTGAGCCGCGTCTCCCCCTTCAGCGCCGCCCCTCACCGGGCGGCGCTTTTTTGTGCCTGGTTTCAAGACGGAAGCCATGAAATCAGATTCCTGGTTTCCTGGCTTCCCTCTTACAAACTACGTCCCCTTCCCTGCCTTTTCCGCCTCTCCGCTTCTGCCTTTCTGCTTTCACCTTCCGTCTTTCTGCTTTCTTCTTTGTCCGGTGAACGCCTCCTGGGACATCCTCAAGATCCTGTCCGACCCCACCCGGCTGCGGCTGCTCGCCCTCGTGCTGCGCGAGGAGCTCTCCGTCGCCGAGCTGCAGGAAATCCTCGGCATGGGCCAGTCCCGCATTTCCTCGCAGCTCGCCCTCCTCCGCCAGGCCGGCCTCGTGTCCGACCGCCGCGAGGGCAAGAAGGCCTTCTACTCGCTCCGCGCCGCCCTCGCCCCGAGATCCCTCACCCTCCTCCGCGCCGCGATCGACTCGGTCGCCGAATCGCCCGCGCTGGCCGACGACCGCGCCAATCTCGACCGCATCCTCCAAAAGCGCCGCCGCACACAGGAGCAGTATTTCAACCTCATCGCCGGCCGGCTCGGCAAAAACTACTGCCCCGGCCGCTCGTGGGAGGCGCTCGGCCACCTCGCCCTGCGGCTCACGCCCGCCATCACCATCGCCGACCTCGGCGCCGGCGAGGGCCTCGTCTCCCAATTGCTCGCCGCCCGCGCCAAGCAGGTCTGGTGCATCGACAACTCCCAAAAGATGGTCGAGGTCGGCACCGAGCTCGCCCAGAAGAACGGCCTCGCCAACCTCGCCTACAAGCAGGGCGACATCGAGGACGTGCCGCTGCCCGACAAGTCCGTGGACCTCGCCATCCTCAGCCAGGCGCTCCACCACGCGCAGCACCCGCAGGCCGCCGTCAACGAGGCTTTCCGCATCCTCAAGCCCGGCGGCCAGCTGCTCATCCTCGACCTCAACCAGCACACGTTTGAAAAGGCCCGCGAGCTCTACGCCGACGTCTGGCTCGGCTTCAAGGAAAGCGCGCTGCACGCCTTCCTGAAAAAAGCCGGGTTCGCGAAGGTCGAGGTCACCGCCGTCGCCCGCGAGGAGAACGAACCCCATTTCGAGACCCTGCTCGCGAGCGGAATCAAGCCCGGGAAATGACCCGGGACTCGAATATTGAGTCCTAACTACTTAACCACTCTCTTACTCGTAAAGACATTCACCATGAAATATGAAACCCAGTTGAAGTGAATGCACTGTTGAGCTAAGAAATATGTCCTCCGAGCGACGCGATGTCTTCTACATCCCATCTGAGTTCCGTGAGCTTCCCGAAGCGAAGATAGCGCGCGATGCTCGAGCAGAATTCGAGGCCGCAGTAGAGCGCGAGAGGAAGATGATGGCCGCAAGCGGTGTGCGGATTCACATGATCAGCAAGGATCTCCAGCGCATACAAAAGAAGCTCAAAGAAGCAGAAGATGCATTCGATGAAGCTACTGGCCTTCCAATTCCAGTGCCGCTGACACCGAAAGCTAAAGAGGAAGTATCGCGACTTTTTCCCGCTGAACAACGTGACGAGGTCGTCACGCTGCTAGAGAAGCGGTGCGGCCGCACGATTCCATTTCATCGCGACTCAGACTCAAAGACACTCGAACCATATCGGCTTCGTGCGCTTCTAGAGAGCAAAGGTGATATTGCCGAGTTGAGGAAGTGCGTCGAGGTCGCGAATATTCTCGGCCGAGATTTTCTCTGACGACGATAACTCGCATTTCATAATTCTCGTACTTTATGCCCGACACTCCCTCCCCCGAATACGCCGTCTCGGACGCGTGCATTTCTTTTTCGGAGGCGATCATCCAGTATCGCCACTCCCTGATGTCGGTCGATGACGCCCAGGAGGCCGGCCAGAATTTGTTCACGTGGTTCCAGGAAAACGGCGGGACCACCGCCGCGACCGCGCCGTTCGCCGTCCGCAGCACCGCCCTCGGCACGCTGGCCATCTCGAAGACCAACTCCCAGTCGGCGGACGACGTGATCCAAATGATCAAGGAGACCTACCAGCATTACACCGGGGCTTGAAACCGCCCGGAAACTTCTCCCACCCTGCCGCCATGCTCTTCGTCGTCCAGTTCCGCGATAACCAGGAAATGCGCCATCTCCGGCCCAAGTTGCTCGCCGCCCACCTCGAGTTCCTGAAGAAGAACGAAGCCAGCGTGCGCGTGGCCGGCGCGCTGCGGATGGACGGCGACGACCGCGCCGTCGGCGGGATGTGGATCGTCGACGCCAAGAGTTTCGAGGCCGTGAAGGCACTCTACAGCGAGGACCCGTTCTGGACGTCCGGCCTGCGCGCCACCGTCGAGGTCCATAGCTACACCAAGGCCTTTCCGGACATCGAGCAGCCGGTGTAACGCCGTACTATCGGTTCCTTCCGGCGTGGGGCTGGGCGCAGCCCAACCGGACCCAATGCAAACGCATGGCAAAGGCGTTATTGAACGGGTACGGGGCGGGCGCGTCTTTCGTCCCTGTTAGCCACAACCCCAAACCCCAACAACTGATATCATATGCAATACCTCGACACGATCATCACGGCGGTGAAGAAGATTACTGAGCTGGCGGTCGCCCTGCTCGCACTGGCGATTGTCCTCGGCGTTATCTTCGGCGACAAGGTCGCGTTTCTACCCGGCAATGTCATCGGCAATGTGACCTCGATCATCGGCACGCTCGGCTCGAGCGGACTCGTCGGACTCGTGGCGGTCGGCGTGCTCTACGCCATCCTGGCCAAGAAATAATCCGTCCCCTCTGCAACCCAGGCCGCCGGCTTCCCCGGCGGCCTTTTTTGTTTTCCGACGCTGCATGCTTGCCGGCCGCCCCGCCGCCCGCATCCTTCCGCCGCGATGCCCGCCGCCTCCACCCTGACCCCGGACGAAATCGCGCGGTTCGACGAGCGCGGCTACCACCTCCACGGCCGCGTGTTTTCCGACGCCGAGGTGGACGCGATCAACGCCGCGGCCGACCGGGTCATCGCCGGCGTCTACGACAAGGGCTCGCCGCCCGATGTCACCACGCTGCGCCGGGAACCCGTAGACCTGATCAAGATCGACAACACCTGGAAGGCCGACACGACGCTCGCCCGCACCGTGCTCAGCCCGGTGATCGGCCACATTGCCGCGCAGCTCATCGGCGCGCCCAGCATCCGGATGTGGCACGACCAGCTGCTGGACAAGCCGCCGCACGGCGGCCGCGTCGTGACCTACCACCAGGACTGGGCCTACTGGCAGATGATCGCCGAGTGCCGGACCGTCACCTGCTGGATCGCGCTCGACGACGTGCTGCCCGAGTCCGGCCCGATGGTTTTTCTCGAGGGCAGCCACAAGCTCGGGATCTGGACCCTCCCGGACGGCATCTCCGGCGACAACCCGCAGAAACCGGCGCTTCCGCCCGGCTTCCAGACCCGCGAGGTCCCGGTCATCATTCCCCGCGGCGCGGTGTCGTTCCACCACGGCCTGCTGCTGCACGGCAGCGACCGCAATTTCTCCCCCCAGCGCCGGCGCGCGCTCGTCTCGCACGTCATGTCCGGTGAATGCACTTACCGCCCCGGCCAGGTGCACATGAACGAGTGGATGATGGCGCGCTATCCGGAGCACCCGGCCCCGGGCGAAAAATTCCGCGGCCCGCAGTTCCCGCCGATCTGGCCGGCGGCCTGAATTTCGAAGACAAAAGTTCGAAACTCGAAGGCAGTGCTCGTCCACGCCTGGTTATTCGAAATTCGAAATTCCGAATTCGAAATTGCGAATCACTCCACCTTCACCCGCGCCCGGTAGAAGGCGTCGCACTTCGCGTAGATTTCCGTGGCCGTGCCCAGGGTCAGCGCCTCGGCGGCGAGCGCCTTCGCGTCCGCCATCGTCATGGCCCGCACGACGTATTTCACGGCGGGCAGCCAGGTCGGGGACATGCTCAGGCTGTCGACGCCCAGGCCGAGGAGCAGCGGCGCGTAGACGGGGTCGCCCGCCATCTCGCCACACACGCTCACCGGCACCTTCCGCCGATGCGCCTCGTCCACGATCTGCTTCAACGTGCGGATGACCGCCGGGTGCGTCGGCTCGTAGAGGTGCGCGATACGGTCGTTCACGCGGTCGATCGCGAGCAGATACTGGATCAGGTCGTTGGTGCCGATGCTGAAGAACGCGCACTGCTGCGCGAGCAGGTCGATCGTCGCCGCCGCGCTCGGGATCTCGATCATCGCGCCGACCTCGAGTTTCTCGTCAAACGGCTGGCCGCGCGCCCGCAGCTCGGCCTTGCATTCCGCCAGCACGGCGTTGGCCCGGGTAAGCTCCTCCGCCCCGCTGATCATCGGGTACATCAGCTGCACCCGCCCGTGCGCGCTCGCGAGGAGGATGGCCCGCAGCTGGTCCTTGAAGATGTCCGGGTGCACGAGGCAGAACCGGATGGCGCGCAGGCCCATGAACGGGTTGTCCTCCTTGGGAAAAAGGTGCGGATGGCCCGTCATCGGCTTGTCGCCCCCGAGGTCGAGCGTGCGGATGACGACCGGGTGCGGCGCGAGCGCCCGCACCACCGTCTGGTAGGCGACGAACTGCTCCTGCTCGGTGGGCAGCCGGGCGGAGTTGAGGAAAAGGAACTCGGTGCGGTACAGGCCGATGCCCTCGGCCCGGTAATCCTTCACCATCGGCAGCTCCTCCACCCGCTCGATGTTGGCCAGCAGCGGCACCTTCACGCCGTCGAGCGTGACGGCCGGCAGCTCGTTCGCCTGCAGCAGGCGCGACTCGAAGGTCTTCTTCTGCTCCTTGATCTTGCCGTACCGGAACAGCGTGGACTCGGACGGGTGCAGGATGACGATGCCGTCGTAGCCGTCGACGATGGCCCAGTCGCCATTCTTGGCCACCTTGGTCAGGTCGCCCATGCCCACCACCGCCGGCACCTTCAGCGAGCGGGCCACGATCACGGCGTGGCTGGTCCGGCTGCCCGAGTCGGTCACCAGGGCCAGCGCCGCGCCCCGGCCAATGTTGGCGGAGTCGGAGGGCGAGATGTCGTTGGCCACGACGATGCGCTGGTCCGCGAGCCGGGACAGGCTGTTCTCCGCCTGGCCCAGGAGGTTCTGGAGCACGCGCTGGGCGACATCGCGGATGTCGCCGGCGCGCTCGCGGAGGTACTCGTCGTCGATCTCGGAAAAAGCCTGGATGTAGCGCGACGAGACCTGGTCGAAGCACGTCTCGATGTTGCGCCCCGTCTTCTCGAAATCGCGGATGGTCTCGCCGATCAGCGCCTGGTCCTCGAGCACGAGCAGGTGGGCGTCGAAGATCATCGCCTCCTCCGGACCGAGGTTCTTCTCCACCTCGTTCTTGATCTTCGTGATCTGCTGGCGCGTGGCCAGCAGTGCCTGCTCGAAGCGCGCGATCTCCGCCGCCCGCTTGTCGGGCTCGACCTGGTAGTTCGGCACCTCGACGTTGCTCTGGATGAACACGAAAACCTGGCCATACGCGATTCCGTGCGAGGCGGAGATGCCCGGCAGGGTGATTTCGGGTTTGACCGGTGCGTCCATGAAAAGGCGGGGTGCCGCGGCGGGGGGAACTGCAGGCGGCGCCCGACGATAACGCGCCGCGCCCGGGATGCGTCAATGCGGATTTACGCCAGCGCCGTTTCCACCACGAGCGCCGACGCGCCCCACGCCGCGCGCACCGCCGCGCTCACTGCCGCAACCGGCGCGCCGTCCGGGAGCAGCGCGAAACAGGCGCTGCCGCTGCCGCTCATCCGCGGCGCCAGCCCGAACTGCCGCCGCAGCTGCCCGAGCAGCACCGGCAGGGCGATGAACTTGGCAAACGCGACGCGCTCCAAGTCGTTAAAAAGCATTTCCTCCCATGCCGCGCCGGCCCCGGCCGCCGTGACGAAACCCGCCAGTCGCGCCTCGGCCTCCGCCGCCGGCGTGTGGCCGGCCGGGGACAGCGCCGCGAGCCGCGCGTAGGCCCAGGGCGTGGCGATGGCAAAACCCGGCTTGAAGATCAGCACCCGCCGCCCGTGCAACCGCGCCGCCACCGCCTCCGGCAGCCGCTCCACGCACTCGCCGCGCCCGCGTATCACCACCGGTCCGCCGGCCAGAAACAGCGCGCAATCCGAGCCCACCTCCGCCGCGACCTGCGCCAGCGCCGCCGGCGCGAGCAGGCCGCCCGCCAGCCGGTTCAGCGCCGCGAGCGCCGCCGCGGCATCGCTGCTGCCGCCGCCGAGGCCCGCGCCGGCCGGGATGCGCTTCGCGAGCGCAAACCGCGCCCCGCCGCGCCAGCCCGTCGCCGCCCGGAACGCCTGCGCGGCCTTGAGCACGAGATTCGTCGCGTCACCCGGCACCGCCGGGTCGTCACAGGTGAGCGAAAACTCCCCCGCCGGCTCGACCGTCAGCGTGTCGCCAAACGCCACCGGCGCCACGACCGAGACCAGGTCATGGAAACCGTCCGCCCGCCGGCCGGTGACGGCCAGGAGCAGGTTGAGTTTGGCGGGACAGTGCAGGACGGCGGGGTTCACGGCGCGTGAAGAAAACATTGGCGATGCCCGGGCGGTGGCGTCAGCATTTTTCGACCACCATGGCTTGCGACCTCATTCTGGCCCTCGATGTCCCCACGCGTGAAGCGGCCGCCCCGCTGCTCCGCCAGCTCCGCGGCTCGCTGCGCTGGGTCAAGATCGGGCTGCAGATGTTCACCGCCTACGGCCCCGACTACGTGCGCGCCGTCGCCGACGAGGGCTACAGCATCTTCCTCGACCTCAAGCTCCACGACATCCCCAACACCGTCGCCAAGGCGGTCGAGTCGCTCGCGCCCCTGCCCATCGGCATGCTGACCCTCCACACCGCCGGCGGCCGCGAAATGATGGCCGCCGCCCGGCAGGCGCAGGAGCAGTCCAACCCCCGCCTCCTCCTGCTCGGCGTCACCGTGCTCACTTCGATGGACGCCACCGGCCTGGGCGAGATCGGCGTCGCCGCCGCGCCCGAGGCGCAGGTCGCCCGGCTGGGTCACCTGGCGGTCGCGGCCGGTTTGCGCGGCCTCGTCTGCTCGCCGCTGGAAGTGCCGCTCCTGCGCGCGCAGCTGCCCGCCGGGGTGCAGCTCGTCACCCCGGGCATCCGCCCCGCCGGCGAGTCGGGCGGGGACGACCAAAAACGCGTGATGACGCCCGCCGAGGCCGCCCGCGCCGGGGCCAGTTACATCGTGGTCGGACGGCCCATCCTGAAGGCCAAGGATCCCGCCGCCGCCGCCCGCGCAATCCTCGCCGAACTCGGGCAGAAATCAGATGTCAGTGGCCAGAAATCAGTCTAACCCGACTCCCTTCCCTGCTTCCTGGCTTCCCCCCTCTTCCGCATCTGCCCGCTGATCTAAAATGAGCCGCACCGCCGTCATCCTCCTCGCCGCCGGCCGCGGCGCCCGCATGGACGGCGCGGTGACCGACAAGGTACTCGCGCCCCTCGCCGGCCGCCCGGTGTTCGTGCACTCCGTCGCCGCGTTCATGGCGAGCAGCATCGCCGACTTCTACGTCGTCGTTTACCGCGACGCCCGGCAGATGACCGAGCTGCTGGCCTACGCGCCCACCCCGTCGGCCCTGGTGCAGGGCGGCCGGGAGCGGCAGGACTCGGTGATGAACGCGCTCGCCGCCCTGCCCGGCGACATCTCGCACGTCTTCATCCACGACTGCGCCCGCCCGCTGGTCCGGCCCGAGCAGCTCGTCGCCCTCCACAAGATCGTCCGCCGCGAGGGCGCGGTCGTCCTCGCCCACCGCGTGACCGACACCATCAAGCAGCATCGCGACGACGCCCGGCTCCGCACGCTCGACCGCGACCGGCTGTGGGCGATGGAGACGCCCCAGGTTTTCGCCCGCGACCTCATCGTGCGCGCCTACGCCCGCGTCGCCGCGCGCCGCCAGCGCGTCACGGACGACGCCGCCGCCGTCGAGAAACTCGGCCATCCGATCGCCCTGCTCGAGAATCCGCACCCGAACCCGAAGCTCACCACGCCGGCCGACCTCGCCTACCTCGAGTTCCTCCTCACCCAACCATGAACTTCCGCATCGGCCATGGCTATGACATCCACCGCCTGGTGCCCGGGCGCCCGCTCGTGCTCGGCGGCGTCAAGTTCGACACCGACTACGGCCTCGACGGCCACTCCGACGCCGACTGCGTCACCCACGCGCTCTGCGACGCCATCCTCGGCGCCGCCGGCCTGCCGGACATCGGGCATTTCTTCCCCAACACCGATCCCACGCTCAAGGGCATCAATTCCCAGAAGCTCCTGCAGCGCGTCGTCGCCGAGGTGGCCAAACTTGGCTTCGACCTCGTCAACGTCGACCTCACCGTCATCGCGGAGAAACCGAAGATCCAGCCGCGGCTCATGGAAATGAAGCGCATGCTCGCGGACTCCACCGGCCTGCTGCCTGACGAGATCGGCCTCAAGGCCACGACCAACGAGGGCGTCGACGAACTCGGCCGCGGCCTGGCCATCGCCGCCCACGCCGTCGTCCTGCTCAAACAGTGATGGACGCGATGCCGCATCCCCGGCGGGTCCGGGCAAGCTTGGGCCGGGTGTGCCTTGGGCTGGCCCTGCTGTTCCTGCCGGGCTGCGAGCGACGCGAGACCGCCGTGGCGCGCGGCAACCGCGAGCAGGTCCTCCACCGCGGCATCGGCCCCGACCTCGCCGACCTCGACCCCCACCTCGCGACGCAGTCGGGCAGCTACCACGTCCTGTCCGCGCTCTTCGAGGGACTGGTCACCGAGGACCCGGTGGACCTGCATCCCGTCCCCGGCGTCGCCGCGCGCTGGGAACTGTCGGCCGACAGCCTGACCTACACGTTTTTCCTCCGGGCCGAGGCCCGGTGGTCCAACGGCGAGCCGGTCACCGCGCAAGACTTCATCGCCTCGTGGCGGCGCATCCTCACGCCCTCGCTCGGCGCGGAAAACGCGAACCTGCTCTACGTCATCCAGGGCGCGGAGGCGTTTCACAAGGGCCTGACCGGCTTCGGGCAGGTCGGCCTCGCCGCGCCGGACGCGCACACGCTGCGGGTCACGCTCGAGCACCCGGTGCCGTATTTCCTCCCGCTGCTCAACCACCCCGCCTTCTTCCCCGTGCACCTGCCGACCGTGGAGCAATACGGCTCCGCCACCGAGCGCGGCAACGCCTGGGCCCAGGCCGGCCGGCTCGTCGGCAACGGCGCCTTCGTCCTCGCGAACTGGCGCCGCGGCCAGGAGATCGTCGTGGAGCGGTCCTCGACCTACTGGGACGCCGTCAACGTGCGGCTGCACGCCATCCATTTTCTCACCTTTGACAGCATCGACGCCGAGGAGCGCGCCTTCCGCGCGGGGCAGCTCCACCTCACGGACGCGCTGCCCCCCGACCGGATCGCCGCCTACCGCCGCGATGCGCCCGGGCTCCTCCGGATCGACCCGCTGCTCGGCACCTATTTCTACCGGCTCAACGTCACGCGTCCGGGGCTCAACGACCCGCGCGTCCGCCGCGCGCTCGCCCTCGCCGTCGACCGCGACGCCATTGTCGCCCGGCTCCTGCACGGCGGCCAGCGGCCCGCCCATGCGTTCACGCCCCCGGGCACCGCCGGCTATACCCCGGCCGCGGCGCTGCCGACGGACTTCGCCGAGGCGCGCCGCCTGCTCGCCGCCGCCGGCTATCCGGGCGGGCGGGGCCTGCCCCCGCTGGAATTGTTGTTCAACTCCTCCGAGACCCACCGCGTCATCGGCGAGGCCGTGCAGGAGATGTGGCGCAAGGAACTCGGCGTCGAGGTCCGGCTGCTGAACCAGGAGAACAGCAGCATCCTCGAGGCCCGCCGGGCGGGAAATTTCCAGATCCTGCGCTCCGTCTGGATCGCGGATTATCCGGATCCGGCCTCGTTCCTCGATATCTGGCGCTCGGACAGCGGCAACAACCTCACCGGCTGGTCGAGCAGCGCCTACGACGGGCTGCTGTTCGCCGCCGCGCGCACCACCGATCCCGCCGCGCGCAACATTCTCTTCCAGCAGGCCGAGGCGCTGCTGCTCGAGGCCGCGCCCTTCATCCCCATCTATCACTACACCCACGTTTTCCTGTGCCAGCCGTCCGTGAAGGGCTGGTACCCCACGCCGCTCGATCACCATCCCTGCAAGCAGGTGTGGCTGGGGGAGTGAACCTCCCTCCGCCGACCCGTCCAACGATGCGTGCCCAAAAATTCCCGACCTGGGCCCCGGGCCTGTGGTGCCTGCTGGCCGTGCTGCTCCCGGGCTGCGCCAAGACCGAGTCACCCCCCGCCACCGCGGTCCCGCAGGTCCTCCGCATCAGCCAGCGCAACGAGCCGGCCGATCTCGATCCCGCGACCGCCTCCCTGCCCGACGAGTTGTTCATCATCCGCGCGCTGAGCGAGGGCCTGGTCGCCCCCGCGCCGGACCTCGGCCCGCCCCGGCCCGCCGCCGCGGCCAGCTGGGAAGTCTCCCCCGACCAGCGCACCTACGTGTTTCACCTGCGCCGCGACGCGCACTGGTCGAACGGCGAGCCCGTGACCGCGGACGATTTCCTCGCCTCTTTCCGCCGCGTCCTCACGCCCGCCACCGCTGCGCCCAAGGCGCCCTTGTTTTTCATGGTGAAGAACGCCCGCGCCTACGCCACCGGCGAGCTCGACGATTTTTCCGCGGTCGGTTTCCGCGCCCCGGACCCGCACACGCTCGTGGTCACCTTGGATCGCCCCCAGCCGCGCTTCCTCGCCTACGTCGCGAGCGGGCCGTGGATTCCCGTCAACCCGCGCGTGATCGCGCGGTTCGGGCGCAACTGGACGCGCCCCGGCAATTTCGTCGGCAACGGCGCCTTCACCCTCGCCGAGTGGCGGCCGCACCAGCGCATCATCGTGCGGAAAAATCCCGGCTACCACGGCGCCGCGCGCACCCGGCTCGGCGCCATCCAGTTTGTCGCGTTCGACAACAGCGAGGCCGAGGAGCGGTCCTTCCGCGCGGGCCAGCTCGACGTGACGATGGCGGTCCCCTTCACCAAACTTGACCCCTATCGCCAGGAACACCCGGCCGAGCTTCACCACGCGCCGCTCGCCGAGACGCGCTACCTCGCCTTCAACACCACCCTCCCGCCGCTCAGCGACGTCCGCGTCCGCCGCGCGCTCTCGCTCGCGCTCAGCCGCGGCCAGCTGGCGGAGCGCGTCCTGCGCGGCCGGCAGGAACCGGCCTTCCGGCTCGTGCCCCGGGAACTGCGCGCCGCGGACGACCGCGATCCGCGCCTCGGCGGGGAACTCCGTGAGGACGCCGCCACCGCCCGGCGGCTGCTCGCGGAAGCGGGGTTTCCTGACGGCCGCGGGTTTCCCCGGCTCGAGCTCTCGTCCTTTGTGGGCACACCCGTCACCGAGGTCGTGCAGGCGATGTGGAAAAAGGAGCTCGGCATCGACGTGGCGCTCGTCACGCGCGAGGCGCGGGTCCACGTCGCCGCGTTGCGCGAGGGCCGCTACGACATCGGCTTCATCACCGCCATTCCCGACGTGCCCGATGCCGCCAACCTGCTCGGCGACTTCACCGAGGGCGCGCCTGGCAACTACCCGCACTGGGGCGACGCCCGGTATGACGAGCTCGTCGCCCGGGCGGCCGTCACGGCCGATCCCGGCCTGCAGGCCGCGTGGCTGCGGGAGGCCGAGGCCCGGCTGCTCGGGCAATGCCCCCTCGCCCCGCTCTATTTCAACGCGACGAACTGGCTGATGCGCCCGAATGTTCGGGGCTGGCATCAGGATGCGCTTTGGACACGCTTTTACCAAGATGTCTACCTTCATGAAAACTAAGCTCCTGCTGCTCGCCGCCGCCTGCGTCTCGTCGCTCGCGCTGGCGGCTACCCCAACTTCTGTTCCCTCGGCGAAGCGCATGCTCGAGCGGGCCAAGGTGCTGGCCTCCGACGAATTCGAGGGCCGCGCCCCCGGCACGCCCGGCGAGGAAAAGACTGTCACCTACCTCGCCGGCGAGTTCAAAAAGATGGGCCTCGAGCCCGGCAACCCGGACGGTACCTACTTTCAGAACGTGCCGCTGGTCGGCATCACGTCCAAGCCCAGCCTCACCCTCGACATCGGCGGCAAGCCGCTGGTGATGACCCCGATCAACGACTACGTCGCGTACACCACCCGCATGGTGAACCACCTCGAGGTCAAGGCCACCGACGTCGTGTTCGTCGGCTACGGCGTGGTCGCGCCCGAGTTCGGCTGGGATGACTTCAAGGACGTGGACGTGCACGGCAAGACCGTCGTCATGCTCGTCAACGACCCGCCGGTGGTGGACCCGAAGACCGGCGAGCTCGATCCGAAGGTTTTCGGCGGCAAGGCCATGCTTTATTACGGCCGCTGGATGTACAAATACGAGATCGCCGCCGCCAAGGGCGCCGCCGCCTGCCTGATCGTCCACGAGACCGGCCCCGCCTCCTACCCCTTCGCCGTGGTCATCGCGAGCAACAGCCGGGAAAACTTCGAGCTGCGCACGCCGGACGGCAACGCCGGCCATGTCGCGGCGCAGGGCTGGCTGACGCTCGACGCCACCCAGCGGCTCTTCGCCGCCTGCGGGAAGGATTTCGCCGCCCTGAAGCGCGCCGCGGTCAGCCGCGACTTCCGCCCCGTCGCCCTCGGCGCCAAGGCGTCGTTCACCATCGACAGCACGCTGCGCAACGTCGACTCGCGCAACGTCATCGCGAAGCTGCCCGGGTCCGACCCCAAGCTCCGCAATGAATACGTGGTCTACTCGGCGCACTGGGACCACCTCGGCCGCAACGCGGCGCTGAAGGGCGACCAGATCTACAACGGCGCCGACGACAACGCC